>JAKAXS010000404.1 GCA_021816505.1 Pseudomonadota bacterium | reverse complement strand
GCCGGTCGTTTTTGGCGACTACATCGACATATACGATATCAGCCGCGCGGTAGAGGACGGCGCCACGGTGCCGATCTATTACGAGAGCCGGCTGGCCCGGATCGAGCTTGACGAGGACGAGAAGCCGAAGCTCGACGCCGAAATCGACGACCTGACGGAAGACGAAGCGTCCGAAGAACAGGAGCGGTTGAAACGGCGATGGGCCAGTGTTGAGGCGCTGGTCGGCGCAGAGAAGCGGATCAATCTGATCGCAGCCGACATCGTGCAGCATTTCGAAGCGCGCTGCGCCGGCTTGGACGGCAAGGGCATGATCGTCTGCATGTCGCGCCGCATTTGCGTTGAACTTTACGATGCGATCATCAAGCTCCGCCCCGACTGGCATAGCGATGACGACGAGGCCGGCTCGATCAAGATCGTCATGACCGGTGCCGCGTCCGATCCGCCCGAATGGCAGGCGCATATCGGAAAGAGACCGAAGGCACGGCGTGAACTGCTGGCGAACCGGATGAAGGCCGCCGACGATCCCCTGCGGCTCGTGATCGTGCGTGACATGTGGTTGACGGGTTTCGACGCCCCGTCGCTGCATACCATGTACGCGGACAAACCGATGCGCGGTCATGGGCTAATGCAGGCTATTGCGCGGGTGAACCGGGTGTTCCGGGACAAGCCTGCCGGGCTGGTGGTGGACTACATCGGGCTCGCCCAGAGCCTCAAGGAAGCCCTGTCTCAATATTCCCCGAACGACCGGCGAGAGACCGGCATTGACGAAGCCGAGGCCGTCCGCGTGCTGGTCGAGAAGCACGAGATCGTGCGGGCGATGTTCCGTCCCGATATGCCGGGTGGCTTCGATTACAGACCGGCGATAGCCGCTGGGAGCCTGCCTCAGCAGCGGCTCGTCGTGCTGGCCGGCGCCATGGATTGGGTATTGTCGTTTCAACAGGAGGCTGCCGCAAAGGAGACGACCGAAGAGGGCAAGAAGCGCGCCCATCGACGCTTTGCGGATGCGGTCCTCGCGCTCTCGAAGGCATTTGCCCTTGGGGCCGCGAGTGACGCGGCACGGGCGATCCGTGACGAGGTTGGGTTCTTTCAGGCCGTGCGGATCGCGCTGGCGAAGGATGCGTCAGTTGGCCCCGGGAAACGGAGCCCCGTCGACCGGGAGCTGGCAATCCAGCAGCTTGTGAGCCGCGCCGTTGTCTCAACCGAAATCATCGACATCATGCATGCGGCCGGCATCGAGAGCCCGGACATTTCCATCCTGAGCGACGAATTTCTTGCCGAAGTTCAGGAACTTCCGAAGAAAAACCTTGCCATTGAGGCGCTCAAAAAGCTCATCGCCGGGACCGTTCGTGCGCAGTCGAAGCGCAACGTGACGCAGGCGCGTGGCTTCACGGACCGGCTTGAGGCCGCAGTCGCACGATACCATGCGAACGCATTGACCACGGCCCAGATTCTGGAAGAGTTGGTCCAGCTTGCGAAGGACATCCGGGAAGCGCGTCTTCGTGGACAGGAACATGGGCTCAGCGACGAAGAGATCGCGTTCTATGACGCCCTCGCCGATAACGAGAGCGCGCGAACCGCGATGGGGGAACCCGCCCTGCGCGTGATCGCACAGGAGTTGGTCAACAGCGTACGTAGTAATGTGACGGTGGATTGGATGCACCGTGAAAACGCCCGCGCGCGTATTCGTACGTTGGTAAAGCGCATTCTGCGCCGATACGGATACCCGCCTGACCTGCAGGACGGCGCCGTTCAGAACGTGCTGCAGCAGGCCGAAGCGCTGTCGGCGGCATGGGCTGCTTAGATCGACAGCCTGCGCAATCAGGCCTCATCGAACGATCAAGATCACGCTGATCATATCGATTACCATGCGGATTTCAGTCGGGATGCTGTTTCTGCGCTCGCGCAGGCGACGAACACAGTCCAGATATCCGGCTGCGATTTGTCGACATCGAGAACACGCAGCTCGGGCGCATCTTCGGTCAGGCAGCTGAACCGATAATAGTCGGCAGGATCGAGTGTGATTTCCACCACGTACGGATGTGTTGATGGAATTTTACCAAGACGCCTAGACATCGGAAGGGCTCCATTTGCGATCTTGACCTATTTAGCCGTCGTAAACAGCCGACTCTTTCCGCACAGGGCGAACGCCAAATTGGACGCCACCCTTTGCAGTGTTCTGGCAAACCTCGTTCGGGTCGGAAATAAGAGACCGGAGCACAGGGGCGACGATATGCTGGTTCACGTCGATCTCTTTCGACCGACCCGTGCAGTTCCCGGATGCAGGCGCCGATGGCGTGGCGCCTGCGCGACAACAAGCGGTGGCTGACCGCGTGCGTGACGCCGGACAGGGTGCCTCTCACATTCGACCTGCTGCACGGCATTACAGCGAATTTAGATCGAAGCAGATCCACCAGATATTGCGCGCGGAACGGGAGATGTGCGTTAATAATTCATCGGTCATTTGCCGATGTCGGTCGAGAAGATCATTTTCGTCCGTCAGGCTCGCTGAGATTTGAGGCGGGTCAGTCCTTTTGAAAACTGTTTTTGAACTGAGAATTCTATGCACAACGGTCACCCGACGGAACACGACCCCGTCAGCAGCTTCAATGCCATTGCAAGCAACATCATCCACACGGGCCTCAACCGCATCGAATCCGGGAATACGGACGATCAGAAGCGTGCTGGGTTGCCTCCGGCAAAGCCGATGATGTCCACGAAGGCGGCGCGAATTTACGAACGCGCTATGTGGCGCTGGAACACTGATCATACAGAGGCCGAGCGGTATCTACGCTCCGCAGCGATGTGTCTCTCTCCGCTGCAGTGCGAGACTATGTTTGAACACCTTCCGCCGCAGCTTGTCGATACGTTCCGTGATTGGTTGGCGACCAAGGCTACCAAGGCCGCAAAGCGCGCGTGGAAGCGGCAGCTCAGGAACGACCCCGATGCGAGGAAGGAACGCGAAGAGCAAGCAAAGCGGATTCGGGAAGCCGCCGCGGCGCAGTGGCAAGAGAAAGAAAGTTCTCGTCTCGCAGCGCTCTGCGCTGAAAAGGATGCACTTTTTGATGGCGATAGGCTGCTGTTTCTCGCCCGTCTGATGGCGTCGGACCGCAACAAAATCGCGACGGAGTCGGAGCGGCATGCGACGATTCAACTACGGAAGGCCTGTATCTGGCCGTCCAAGACAATGGAATTGCTCGGTTGCACTGAGAAGGAACTTAATCGGTGGGACGCGGATGGACGCCTGCCGCACCGGTTCAAGCGGCCGCTTTACCGACACCGTCTGTTCATGGCTCGGGTCTGGCACATCAACGACGTTGCAAATGCCGCAAGCAAAGTCTCAGAGTGGCGTCAGCAGGACGCCATGAAGCAGGCACAGAGGCGGCGCTAAACTCAACACTGTTGACGGCGCGGCGGGCATGAGTGTGATGGTGGGATGATGTGTATGGAGGACGGCAATGACCACCTCACCTGACGGCCAGCAGACCGTCGCGCTGCCGCTGGTTGTCGGCGTCTCCACGCGCGCCATGTTTGATCTCACTGAAGAGCACGACGTTTTCACCCAGCGGGGCGTCGAGGCATACGCTCAGTTGCAGCGCGAACGCGAGAGGGTGCCCCTGAAACCCGGCGCGGCCTTCGAGGTAA
>JAKAXS010000403.1 GCA_021816505.1 Pseudomonadota bacterium | reverse complement strand
CGGCCGAAAGCGCGCCTTCGAAGGCGCGGGCGCCGGCGACCGGGCCTTAGCGCAGGCGCTGGCGCAGGTGCCGCTCGCGATGCTCCATTCCGCGTCGCTGCGCGATCGCACGAGTCTTGTCGTCCCGCTCGCCCAGGTCAGCACGGACATCGATGGTGCGCCGGTAGTTGTCACGCGTACCGATGCCGGCGCAGGCGAACTGCTCGTCACCGTTCACGGTCTCGATCGGACAGGAACGCGGATCGACGAAGCGCTCGTCGTTGGTCATGGCAGCGTCGAAACTGCGGGGCGGTTCCTAATTGTCGACGGCGTCGAATGCCCAGAGGGCAGTGTCAGCCTGACCCGCCGCTATCTGCTAGGCAGCGCCGACAGCGACGGCTTCAAGCCCGTCGCCGACGATTTGCCAGCCGCGCTCGCAGAACTGCTGCAAGACCTTCCCGCGCTCGCGCGGCTGCGCAACATCACAAGTGGCGCAAAATGCGAGAGTGATCCCATTGAAGATCATGGTGCCGCTTGGGCGCTGACCGATCTCCCGGGAGTTCTGTTTCCAGGCGTTGACGACATCGTCGGCACCGTCGCGACGGACGCGCTCCTTGAACTCGCTTCGCTCGCCAGGCCGGCACCCGAAGCGGCGCCGCTACTGCCGGCGCGCGTCCATATGCTTTTCCGCGGGTTGCCTGGCTTATGGGCCTGCGTGAATCCGGACTGCACGGAGATCGACGCGGCGCTGCGCGGCGGTCCCACCGGCAAGCTTTATGCTGAACCACGCCAGAGTTGCGCATGTGGCTCGCAGGTCTATGAACTCCACAGTTGCCGTTCCTGCGGCCTGTCAGTGGCGCGCGCCAATATCGGCGCACCCGCCGGGATCGAGCATCTCTGGCAGGACAACGGCCAAGCTTATGCAGGAGAGACCGGCCTGATAGAGGCCATCCATGTCTGCCTGGAAGACCCAATGCCGCAGAAGGCCGGTGCTCCTCGGGCGGCCTTTCTCGATTTCGGTACGGGCAAGATCGATGGCGGCGGCGGCACGGTGCGCGAGGTCTGGCTGCCGCCCTTGCTCGGACCCAAGCTATTCGATGCTTGTCCGCGCTGCCAGGCCGCAAGCGGCCCAACTTCCGCGAACGGTATTTCCGACCTACAGACCAAGGGCGAACAACCGTTCCAGGAACTGATCTCTGTCCAGGTGCTCGAGCAACCGCCGCGACCGCAGAGCAAGACGCCGCTCCAGGGACGCAAGGCGCTGGTCTTCTCCGATGGACGCCAGACCGCCTCGCGCCTCGCCGGAACGCTCAAGACCTTCTCGTTCCGCGACAGTCTCCGGCCGCTGCTTCTGACCGGCATGGCGGCGCTCAGGCAGCCGGTCTTCAGGCCGTCGCTCGATGACGCGCCGCTGGCGATCGCGTTCGGTGCCGCGCGCCACGAAGTTCGATTGCGCCCTGCTGGCGACGACGACGGGCGCATGGACCGTGCCGGCCAGATCGCACTCGACTTGGTCCGCGATTCGGATGCCGAGACCAGCGATTTCAGCACGCTGTCTAGCAAAACCAGCGAGCAAACGCCGCTGTCCGTCTACCAGAGCATCTACGCGGTGCTGCAGGACGATCACACCGGGCTGTTCCCGCTCGCCCTAGCGACGCTGCGGCCCAAACTCACCAAGATGGAGGCTAAAAAGCTCGCCGAAGGGCTCCAACTTCCGGCGATCGAGGGCCTAGCCGAGGACGAAGCGCGCACCGCACTCATCGAACTGTGGCTGTGGCAGGCGATCCGCAAGCACGCAATCCGCCTCCAGCACACACCCGACAACATCGAAGGTGCCCGAGGTTCGGCGGGCATCCGCGCTTGGAATGGCAAATTCTCGCGGAAACTCGCAGCTTTGCTGGAAGGACGTGGCCTCAAGCAGTGGCTGAAGGGCGACTATCTGACGGCATGCGAGCCTGCGCTCCGGGACGTGTTCGCCCCCGGAGCCACCGGCGACTATTTTGTTCAAGCCGCAAAGGTTATGCTTGACGTAGATGGCACGGCGGAGTGGATCCGGTGCGAGCGTTGCACCAGCGTTTCGCCGCGTAACCCGCTGATCGGAGACAAATGCGGTTACTGCACCGGCGACGCTAAGCCCATCGATCCGTCGCAGGATGCGGTGTTCCGCAGCCGAAAGGCTTTCTATCGCCGCCTATGGGAGCGGCTCAGCGACGAGAATGACGGCTATACCCCGCACCAGTTGATCGCCGAGGAGCATTCTGCTGCGCTCAACGATAGCGGTATGGCCAACGCCATGTCGCGAAACGAAGCCTATGAGCTTCGCTTCCAGGACATTCCGATCGAGCAGGACGGTCAGATCGGGGCTCCGATCGACATCTTGAGCTGCACCACCACGATGGAGGTGGGCATCGACATCGGCGGCCTAACCGCCGTTGCGCTGCGCAATGTCCCGCCGGGCCGCGCCAACTATCAGCAGCGGGCGGGGCGTGCTGGCCGCCGCGGCGCGGGCCTGTCAACCGTGGTGATGTTCTGCGGTGCCGACAGCCACGACCAGGGCTTTTTCCGCGATCCCGCGCCGATCGTCGCGGGACCGGCACCCGATCCGATCCTCAATCTCGACAATCTGGTGATCGCCCGTCGCCAGGCATTCGCCTATCTGATCGGGCGGTTCCAGCAGGACCGCATCGACACGGTGGGCGGCAGTTCGGACGTGTTCTCATCATTGGGCTCGGTGGCCGATTTCCTGAGCGGCGACGCGGATGTTTTCTCGCTATCGGGCTTGAAGCAATGGATCGCCGAGAATCGCGCGGAACTGCACGGCGACCTTGTCCGTCTGTTCACCACCTCGTGCCCCGCGCTCGACGCGGATGCGTTGCTAGACGAATTCCCCGTTGTGCTGGAGACCACTCTTCCCTTGCCGACCGATGAGGAAGATGCGCCGATACCCGACACTCCGCCGGTCGAAGATGCCGATGTCGACGATGAGGTCGCTGAGGATAGCGGTGAGGAGGAAGGTCGGGACGATGACCATGGCAGGCTGCTCGATCGCCTGTTCAAGCTCGCCCTACTGCCCAAATACGCCTTTCCGACCGACGTCGCGACCTTCAGCGTATTCGAAGAGGGCACCGATCCGTGGAACCCGAAGCGCCGGTATGCGCCGCAGCAGGCGTTGAACGCGGCGCTCAGCCAATATGCCCCTGGGCATGAGGTATGGGTCGACGGCCAGCGCTATTTGTCGCTCGGCCTCTATTCCGAGCGCGACGAGGATCGTCGCCAAGCCTACCAGGATAAGCGGCTCTACTTCCAATGCCGGGTCTGCAACTATGCGGATCTGCTGGATTGGGACCAGGGCTATGTCGAGCAGACCCGCGACTGTCCTGCCTGCGGCAATCGCGCGACGCTCGGCCCAGCTCGTCGCTGGGTGCGGCCGCCCGGCTTCTCCCATCCGCCGAGCATTACTGTTCTCCCGCCGGAGTTCGACGCGGGCATGCGGTTGCGTCCGACCAAGGCTACGCTCGATTCCTTGTCGTTCGAACCTGGCTCGCGCATCGGCGGTGAAGCCTGGCCGATCGGCACTGGCTGGGAAGGCTGGAGTGAAAGCAAGACGTTGGTCGTCACCAATCGGGGCTCGCTCAACGCGACCAATCCGGGCTTTAATTATTGCA
>JAKAXS010000402.1 GCA_021816505.1 Pseudomonadota bacterium | reverse complement strand
CCGCGCGCACGCTGCGCCGCGAGTCGATCGATCTGATCCTCAACCGCGCCAGCCGCGATCCGCAAAGCCCGCTCGGCGGCGCGCTGAACTTCTCCGTCGCCTACGCCGCCGACGACCGCTTCGACGAGGTTCTCGCCGCTACCTTGCCGTTCAAGAGCTGGCTCGACGCCGCCGTGCGTATGGACGATGCCCCGGACGGCGACTTTGCGGCGGCCGAAGCCATGTTCCGTCGCGAGTTCGCCGTGCGCACGGGCGTCACGCCTGACGCACTGGACCGCGAGCTGGCGGATTGTCTCTCCCCCGCCGACCTGACGCGCGCGCGTGACATTCTGCTCGGCGGCTCGCCGACGGACAACAAATCGGCAACCAAACTCACGGCGGCATTGAACGCGTCGTCGCTGGCGGCGCGGTGCGACGCGCTCGCCTCGTTCTTCCTCACCGCCGATAACGAACCGCGCAAATCGCTCCTCACGAAATCCCTGCGCGACGGCAATCCGGACGTCGAAGCCATTCTCCAACGCGCGCAATCGCGTTGCCACGCGCTCGCGGCCGAACGCGCCAGCTTGCGCGCCGTCACCGCCACGATGGCGTTGCATCGCCTCGCCAATGCCGTGCACCAAGCCTACGCAGACGCCAAGGGTCGTCGCGCCGCACTGGACTTCGAGGATCTGATCGAGCGCACCGCGCACCTTCTCTCCGCCAGCGGCAACGCCGCGGCGGATTGGGTTCTTTTCAAGCTCGATGGCGGTCTGGATCACTTGCTCGTCGACGAAAGCCAGGACACGAGCCCCGCGCAGTGGAACGTCATCGAAGCGCTGGCCCGCGAATTCTTTTCCGGCGAAGGCACGCGCGGCGAACCCCGCACGCTGTTCGCCGTCGGCGACGAAAAGCAGTCGATCTACTCGTTCCAGGGCGCAGTGCCGGAGAAGTTCGCGGAGATCGGCCGGCAGTTCTCTGAACTCGCGCAGCGCACCGGGCAGGCCTGGAACACCGTGCCGTTGAACGTCTCGTTCCGCACGGTGGATCCGGTTCTCGCCGCCGTCGACGCGGTATTTTCCGACGCCACGCGCACGCCCGGCGTGCGCGCGCTGGACGGCAGCATCCGCCACGTCGCCAAGCGCCAAGGCCAGGCCGGCCTCGTGGAGATCTGGCCGACGGAGGTGGATGCCGACGTCCAGCCGGACGACGTTTGGTCACCGTTTGCCGAAGGCGCCGCAACGGCGCCCGCACAACGCCTCGCCGCCCGTATCGCCGACACGATCAAAGGCTGGCTCGACCAGGGTGAAATTCTGCAGTCCGAGAACCGCCGCGTTCGCGCTGGCGACATCATCATTCTCGTGCGCAAGCGCCTGCCCTTCGCCGCCCCGATGGTCGCAGAGCTGAAGAAGCGCGGCATCCCCGTCGCCGGTGCCGATCGCCTGACCCTGTCGGAGCAGATCGGCGTGCAGGATCTGCTGACGCTCGGCGATTTCCTGACGCTGCCGGAAGACGATCTTGCGCTCGCCACGCTGCTCAAGTCTCCGATGTTCGGCATCGACGACGACGACCTCCTCGTGCTTGCTCCCGGCCGCAAGGGGACGCTTTGGAAAGCGCTGCTCGACAACGCCGAGGTCAACGAGCGCTTCCGCCCCGCAGCCGACACTCTGAAGCGGTGGCGCAAGTCGGCGGACTTCATGCCGCCGTTCGAGTTCTTTGCTGACCTGCTCGACAACCAGGGCATGCGCCGCAAGCTGCTCTCGCGCCTGGGACCAGACGCGGCGGATTCGATCGACGAGTTCCTGAACCTCGCTCTCACCTATGACGACGGCGCCTCGCCCTCGCTCGCCGGCTTCGTGCACTGGCTGCGCGACGACACGCGCATCGTGAAGCGCGACATGGAGCAGGGGCGCGACGAAGTGCGCGTCATGACGGTGCACGGCGCCAAGGGTCTGGAAGCGCCGATCGTCTTCCTGCCGGACACCTGCACCACGGCATCGGCCGGCCGCAACGGCGGCGGACCCATCGCCATGCCGGGCATCGAACGGCCGCTCGCCACCGCCGACCCGTTCGTCTGGCAGGTGAAGGGCGCAGGCAAGCTCGCCCCGATCTCCGCCGCGAAAGCCGCGCACGAAGCGAAGGAACGCGCCGAACGGGACCGCCTGCTCTACGTCGCCATGACGCGCGCGCGCGACCGCCTGTACGTCGCCGGTTTCGAAGGCAAGCGTGGCCGCGCACCCGGATGTTGGTACGAACAGATCGTCGAGGGCCTGTCCGCTCTCGCTCAACCTGTCGAAACCGCGCAGGGCACCGTTCAACGCATCGCATCGCCGCAAACGGCCGAGTTCGACAAACCGAAGATCGCATTCGCCGACACGATGCCGGACGTGCCGCTGCCCGCTTGGGCTCACCAGCGCGTCACGCGCGAGCCGCAGCTGACAATGCCTTTGGCACCGTCGCGTCTTGCGCCCTATGAAACAGATCACGAGGGCGAGCCGGCATCCACGCCCGCTCCGGTCGACAAACTGGCCGAGCCGCCGCCCCTCACGCCCGCCGCCCTCGCCGACCAGAGCCGGTTCCTGCGCGGCACCCTCACGCATGCGCTACTCGAACACCTGCCGAACTTTCCGCCGAAGACATGGCCCAAAATCGCCAAGCCGTTCATCGCCGAGCGCGGCGCCGGGCTATCCGCCCGCACGCAGGCGAGCATCGTGACTGAAGCGTTGGCCATCCTCGCGGATAAGACATTCGGTCCGCTATTCGGCCCAGGCAGCTCCGCCGAGGTCCCGATCGTCGCCGAGATCCCGCGCCCCAAAGGCGACGGGCCCGCCCTGCGCCTGACGGGCCAGATCGACCGGCTGATCGACAACGGCCGCGAGGTGCTGATTGTCGATTACAAGACCAACCGCCCGCCGCCCGCGACGCTGGACAAGGTTGCAGACGCCTATATCTACCAGCTCGCCGCCTACCGGCTTGCGCTGGCCCAGATTTTCGATGCGAAACCCATCCGCGCCGCCATTCTCTGGACCGATGGTCCCCGCATTATGGAGATCCCTTCCGAAACGCTGGACGGGTATGCAAATCGCCTATGGGCGCTGGACAAAACCGCGCCTTGACGCGTGGGCACCGCATTCCTACGTTCCGCATCGGCCTACGCTGGGCCTCTATGCCGCGATTAGTGCACGGCACGAGGCTGCAACCGGAGATATAAAATGGCAACGCCTCACGTATCCGACACCACGTTCGAGCAGGAAGTCCTGAAATCGACCGAGCCGGTGCTGGTCGACTTCTTCGCGGAATGGTGCGGTCCCTGTAAGGCGATGGCCCCGGCGCTCGACGCCGTCGCGAACGAGCTGAAGGGCAAAGTCAAAGTCGTGAAGGTGGACGTCGATCAGAATCCGTCCGTCACGATGAACTATGGCGTTCAGGCCATGCCGACGCTGCTGCTGTTCAAGAACGGCAAGGTCGCCGCTCAGCACACCGGCGCCATCGTCCAGAAGAAGAAGCTGGAAGACTGGCTCAACGCTTCGATCGTCGCCTAACGAGCGACGCTGACGCATCGATCAAGGCGCTGCGCTGCGCGCGCGGCGCCTTTTTCAATTGGCTTCGATCAGAGAGTCAAGCTCGCGCAATGCGCGTCGGCAGATAGCGCGGCCGGAACTTCTTCG
>JAKAXS010000016.1 GCA_021816505.1 Pseudomonadota bacterium | reverse complement strand
CTTGGCTGCAAAGCGTTAATCTGTTGTTTCCGAATGGGCTGACCGTTCACGACGGCAAGATCTACGTTGCCGCATGGGGCAAGATCGACGGCGACAACTTCGCGACGTCCGTTCCAGGTCACGTGCTGGAGGTCTCGCTTGCCGACAAGTCGATCAAGTCGGTCGGCAGCGATGCGCCTATCGGCAACCTCGACGCTATCGAGGTCATCGACAAGGGCCGCTTTCTGTTGACCGATTGGGTTGCCGGAGGGTTGTTTGAATTCGACGTGGCGTCAGGCAAGGCGACGAAGATTATCTCGTTGCCGCAGGGCACGGCGGACATTGCTTACAGTCCGTCCACGCGCACCGTGTTCATCCCCATGATGAAGGATCACAAGTTGCTCGCCTACAAGGTTGACTAGGAGCATCGAGGGCGGCGCAGCGGTGGCGCCGCCCTCGACTGAATCTCGAGCCTACCGCTTCTTTGCCGGCGGCAGATCGGTGCAGACTCCCTCGAACACCTCGGCCGCCATCCCGATCGACTCCGACAGCGTGGGATGCGGATGGATGGTTTTTCCGATGTCGACGGCATCGGCCCCCATCTCGACGGCGAGGCACACCTCGCCGATCAGGTCGCCCGCATGCGTGCCGACGATGCCGCCGCCGATCACGCGGTGCGTTTCGGAGTCGAACAGCAGCTTCGTGAAGCCTTCGTCGCGACCGTTGGCGATGGCGCGGCCCGAGGCCGCCCAAGGAAATACCGCCTTCGAGAACTTCAGGCCCTGAGCCTTCGCCTGATCTTCCGTCACGCCAGCCCACGCGATCTCGGGATCGGTGTAGGCGACCGACGGGATCTGCCGCGCGTCGAAATAGGCCGCCTTGCCTGCCGCGTTTTCGGCCGCCACGTGTCCCTCGTGCACGGCCTTGTGCGCCAGCATCGGCTGCCCGACGATGTCGCCGATGGCGAAAATATGCCCGACGTTCGTGCGCATCTGCTTGTCGGCATCGATGAAACCACGGTCGCTCACGGCCACGCCCGCCTTGTCGGCGGCGATCAACTTGCCATTCGGCGAACGCCCGACCGCGACGAGCACCATGTCGTAGCGTTGCGGGTCCTTCGGCGCCTTCTCGCCTTCGAAGCGAACGTAGATGCCGTCCTTTTTGGCCTCGACGCCCACCGTCTTGGTCTTGAGCATGATCGCGTCGAAGCGCGGGGCGTTCTTCTTTTCCCAGACTTTCACGAGATCGCGGTCCGCGCCCGGCATCAGGCCGTCGAGCATCTCGACCACCTCCAGACGCGTGCCGAGCGTGGAGTAGACCGTCGCCATCTCCAGCCCAATGATACCGCCGCCGATCACGAGCATCCGTTTCGGAATTTCCCGCAGTTCCAGCGCGCCGGTCGAGTCGACGATGCGGGGGTCGTCCGGAATGAACGGCAGCTTCACCGCCTCGGAACCGGCAGCGATGATCGCCTTCTCGAAGCGGACGACCTGCGTCTTGCCGCCGTTCCCAACCTCGACATGATGCGGATCGAGGAAGCGGCCCGTGCCCTGCACAACCGTGACCTTGCGTGCTTTCGCCATGCCGGCGAGCCCGCCCGTCAGCTTGCCGACCACCGCGTCCTTGTGCGCGCGCAACTTGGCGAGATCGATTTTCGGCGGACCGAACGTGATGCCGTGGGCCGCCATCGTCGCCGCCTCGTCGATCACGGCGGCCGTATGCAGCAGCGCTTTGGACGGAATGCATCCGACGTTGAGACACACGCCGCCCAGCACCGGCCAGCGTTCGACGAGCACGGTCGTCATGCCGAGATCGGCTGCGCGGAACGCCGCGGAGTATCCACCGGGGCCGGCGCCGATCACCAGAACCTGGCACGCCACATCTGCCTTGCCGTCGTGCTTTCCGGCGGCGGGCGCCGGAGGCGGGGATGGGGCAGAGGGAGCCTGCGGCGCGGCCGCCTTCGCTGGTGCGGAAGCAGCAGCAGCGCTGCCCTCGAACACGGCGATGATGGAGCCCTGGCTCACCTTGTCGCCGATCTTTACTTTGAGCTCCTTGATGGTCCCTGCCTGCGGTGCGGGAACGTCGAGCGTGGCCTTGTCGCTTTCCAGGGTGACGAGCGGGTCTTCCGCCGCAACTGTCGTTCCGGGCTTCACGTGCACTTCGATGACGGGAATGTCCTTGAAGTCGCCGATGTCCGGCACGCGGATTTCGTTGCTCATGTCAGCGTTCCTCGCGTGCGGTTAGAGGACGAGCTCGCGCACGTCGGACAGAATGTCGGCCAGCCGTTTGGTGAAGCGCGCGGCCGACGCTCCGTCGATCACGCGATGATCGTACGAGAGACAGAGCGGCAGCATCAGACGCGGCTGAAACGCCTTACCGTCCCACACCGGCTTGATCGTCGATCGCACCACGCCCAGGATCGCCACCTCGGGCGCATTGACGATCGGCGTGAAGTTCGTACCGCCGATGCCGCCGAGACTGGAGATCGAGAACGTGCCGCCTGAGATGTCGTTGGGCTGGATCTTGCCCTCGCGCATGCGCGCGGAAACGGTTCCCAGCTCCTGGCTCAGCTCGATGATGCCCTTGCGATCCACCTCTTTGATCACGGGCACCACCAGCCCGTCCGGCGTATCCACCGCGACGCCGACGTTGTAATATTTCTTGAGGATCAGCGCGTCTTTGCCCGGCGACAGGGAAGCGTTGAATTCCGGGTTCTCCTTCAGCGCGGCGACGCTGGCCTTCAGCAGGAACGAGAGCAGGGTGACGCGATAGCCCTTCTCCTTGCCTGCCGTGTCGAGCTGCTTGCGATAGGCGTCCAACTCGGTGATGTCCGCCTCGTCGGTGTGCGTGACGTGCGGAATATTGAGCCAGGCGCGCTGGAGATGCGGTCCCGACAGCTTCTGCAGCCGCGACAGCTTCTTTTCCTCGATCGGCCCGAATTTCGAGAAGTCCTGTGCCGGGATCTCCGGAATGCCGCTGCCGGTGCCAGAGCTTCCTGCCCCACCGCCGAGCGCGCGCTTCACGTCCTCTACGGTGATGCGGCCCTTGTCGCCCGAACCCTTGATCTTCGTCAGATCGACATCGAGTTCGCGCGCGATGCGCCGCACCGAGGGGCTTGCGTGCGCGTTTCCGAAATCGACCGGCGGTGGCAAACCGCTGCGGCCCGCTGCCGGCGGCAATTCCTCGCCCGCAGCCTGCTTGGCGACGATCGGCTCCGAGAGCGACGCGTTCGTCTGCGGGGCCTGCGCGCTTTTCGCCGGTTTTCCCGATCCTCCAGACGCCGGCGCGGGCGCCGGCTTGGCTTCCGCCGCGCCCCCTCCGCTCTGCTCCAGCTTCACGATGGCGGAGCCCATGCTCACCTTGTCGCCGATCTTCACCAGCACTTCGGCGACGCGGCCGCCTTGCGGCGCGGGCACATCCAGCGTGGCCTTGTCGCTTTCCAGCGTCACCAGCGGATCGTCGGCTTTCACCTCGTCACCCGGCTTCACCGCGATCTCGATCACGGGAATGTTCTTGAAGTCGCCGATATCCGGCACCTTCACATCAATGAGGGACATTCTGCCTCCGTATCGCGCCTACGCACGCCTTCAATCATGCCGTCTTGAGAACTCAAGTCCGGGCCGGGTTGCTCTTCTCGGGATCGATGCCGTACTTCTTGATCGCTTCGGCGACCTTCGTCGAAGGCACCTTGTTTTCGTCGGCGAGCGCTTTCAGCGCCGCGACCGCGACGAAGTGGCGATCCACCTCGAAGAAGGATCGTAGCGCCTTGCGATAATCGGAGCGGCCGTAACCGTCGGTGCCGAGCACGCGATACTTCGCCGGAACGAATGGCCGGATCTGGTCGGCGAACAGCTTCATGTAGTCGGTCGAGGCGATGACGGGCCCGTCGCCGCGCTCCGCAAGTTTCTGCGTGACGTAGGGTACGCGCTCGGGCTCGCCCGGATGCAGCATGTTCCAGCGCTCGCAATCGTGCGCCTCGCGCTTCAGTTCGGTGAAGCTCGTCACGCTCCAGATGTCGGCGTTGATGCCGAAATCCTTCTGCAGCAGGTCGGCACCGGCGAGCACCTCGCGCAGGATCGCGCCGCAGCCCAGCAGTTGCACGCGATGCCCCTTGGCTTTCGGATCGGCGGCACGGATGAGGTGCATGCCCTTGATGATGCCGCCTTCCGCGCCCTCGGGCATGGCGGGATGCGTGTAATTCTCGTTCAGGAGCGTCAGGTAGTAGAACACGTCCTCCTGGTCGGACAGCATGCGCTTCATGCCGTTCTGGATGATGACGGCCAGTTCGTAGGAATACGTCGGGTCGTAGCTGATGCAGTTGGGGATGGTCTGCGAGATGATGTGGCTGTGCCCGTCCTCGTGCTGCAGGCCCTCGCCGTTCAGCGTCGTGCGCCCGGACGTGCCGCCCAGCAGGAAACCGCGCGCGCGCATGTCGCCGGCGGCCCAGGCCAGGTCGCCGACGCGCTGGAAGCCGAACATCGAGTAGTAGATGTAGAACGGGATCATCGGGCAATCGGACGTCGAGTAGCTCGTACCCGCGGCGATCCAAGACGCCATCGCGCCCGGCTCGTTGATGCCTTCCTGCAGGATCTGCCCGTTGCGATCCTCCTTGTAGAACATCAGCTGGTCGGCATCCTGCGGACGGTAGAGCTGCCCCACCTGACTGAAGATGCCGAACTGGCGGAACATGCCCTCCATGCCGAACGTGCGGCTTTCATCCGGCACGATCGGCACGACGCGCTTGCCGATTTCCTTGTCACGCAGCAGCGTATTGAGGATGCGCACGAAGGCCATCGTCGTGGAGATCTCGCGATCGTCCGTCGACTTCAGCTGAGCTTCGAACGCGCTGAGTGGCGGTACGGCCAACGTCTGCGACGACGTCTGACGCCGCTGCGGCAGATATCCGCCGAGCGCCTTGCGCCGCGCGCGCAGGTACTGCATCTCCTCGCTGTTTTCCGGTAGCGTGATGAACGGCAGATTCACCAGCTCGTTGTCTTCCAGCGGCACCTGGAAGCGGTCGCGGAACTGCTTCAGCGGTTCCAGGCCCATCTTCTTGGCTTGATGGCTGATCATCTGGCCCTCGCCGGCCGTGCCCATGCCGTAGCCTTTGACGGTCTTGGCGAGGATCAGCGTCGGCTGGCCCTTGTGATCGCTTGCAGCCTTGTAGGCGGCGTAGACTTTCTGCGGGTCATGCCCGCCGCGCGTCAGCTTCCAGATCTTCTCGTCCGGCCAATCGGCGATCAATGCTGCCGTCTCCGGATACCGGCCGAAGAACTTCTCGCGGATGTAGTTGCCGTCCTTGGACTTGAAATCCTGGTACTCGCCGTCGACGCACTCTTCCATCAGCTGGCGCAGTTTGCCTGACGTGTCGCGTGCCAGCAGTTCGTCCCATTGCGAACCCCAGACGACCTTGATCACGTTCCAGCCCGAGCCGCGGAAATCGCCCTCAAGTTCCTGGATGATCTTGCCGTTGCCGCGCACCGGCCCGTCGAGACGCTGCAGGTTGCAGTTGATGACGAAGATCAGGTTGTCGAGCTTCTCGCGCCCTGCCAGCGAAATCGCGCCGAGGCTTTCCGGCTCGTCCATCTCGCCGTCGCCGCAGAATACCCAGACCTTACGGTTCTCCGCGTTGGCGAGGCCCCGCGCATGCAGATACTTCAGGAACCGCGCCTGATAGATCGCCATGAGCGGCCCCAGGCCCATGGACACCGTGGGGAACTGCCAGAAATCCGGCATCAGCCACGGATGCGGATAGGACGAGATGCCCTTGCCGCCGACTTCCTGCCGGAAGTTCAGCAACTGGTCCTCGGTCAGCCGGCCCTCCAGGAAGGCGCGCGCGTAGATGCCGGGAGAGGAGTGGCCCTGCACCAGAACCAGATCGCCGCCATGCGTCTCGCTCGGCGCATTCCAGAAATGCATGAAGCCGGTGTCGTACAACGTCGCCGCCGACTGGAAGCTGGCCAGATGGCCGCCAAGCTCGGACGACTCCTTGTTCGCCTTCATCACGATCGCCAGCGCGTTCCAGCGCACGATCGACCGGATGCGATGCTCGATGGCACGCGTGCCGGGATGCTTCGGTTCCTCGTTCGGTGGGATGGTGTTGATGTACGCCGTATTGGCCGCGAAGGGCACCTTCGCACCGTTGCGCCGGGCGGTCTCGACAACCTGTGTCAGGATGCGGTCGGCGGCTTCCGTTCCCTCGAAGGCGATGACGGAGGAAATGGCGTCGTTCCACTCCTGGGCCTCGGCCGATGCGTCGCGTTGATTGTCCTGCATCTCGATCGATCCTTCGGGCGTTAGGGCGGGGTAGGCTTCTAAACTGACCGGCCTGCCTTCCGGTCCTAGGGCGTGCGCGCTGGCGACAGTTGGTCAGCAACGCCACAAACTTTGCAGAAAGCTCAACCGGACATGTGGGGTGCCAACCATTTCAGACCATCCTGCGTTGCAGCGAGCGGCCGATACTCACAGCCGACCCAGCCGCCATATCCGATACGATCCAGGTGCGCGAAGACGAATGGATAGTTGATCTCGCCCGTGCCCGGCTCGTTGCGGCCCGGCGTGTCGGCGACCTGAATGTGCCCGATCGACGGCAGGAGGCGCTCGATCGTCGGGCTCAAGTCGCCCTGCATGATCTGCATGTGATAGCAGTCGTACTGCAGCCGCAGGTTGGCGGCGCCGACCTCCGCGATGACGTCCAGCGCTTGCTGCGTCCCAGTCAGGAAGTAACCGGGAATGTCGCGCGTGTTGATTGGCTCGATCAGGACGTCGATGCCGTGTTCCGCGAATGCCCTAGCGGCATGACGGAGATTGGCCACGTACGTCTCGCGTGCTTGCGTGCCGGCCGCGATGCCGGCCAGGCAATGCACCTTGCTGCAGCCGAGTGCCAAGGCATACCCGAGCGCTTGCTCGACGCCCGCGCGAAACTCGTCTGTGCGATCCGCCAGTGCCGCAATCCCACGCTCGCCCGCGGCCCAATCTCCGGGCGGCAAGTTGAACAGGACCTGGACGAGATTGTTTGCCTTCAGGCGATCGGCGATGTCAGCCGCGGGCACGTCGTATGGGAACATGCATTCCACGCCGTTGAAGCCGGCACGTGCGGCGGCCTCGAACCTGTCGAGGAACGGCAGCTCGGTGAAGAGCATGGAGAGATTGGCACAGAAGCGCGGCATCAACCCGTCTCTAGGCTGAACCCGCGATACCGCGCAAGGCAAGAACGCCGTCAGGTCAAAACTTTTAACCAGACGGCGTCAAAGCTGAAGTTCTGTTCAAATTTTCTGATTGTATTCGCCGACTTCGGCGAACTTCGCCAGACGCGCTTCGATATCGCGGAAGATTGCAACCTTATTGGCTTCCGACGTCGGGCTTTCAACCACGATCACCAGCTCCGGCTTGTTCGAGGACGCACGGACGAGGCCCCATGTACCGTCCGCGAGTGTCACGCGGACACCGTTGACTGTCACAAGGTCACGGATCGATTGTCCGGCGATCTGCTGGCCTGATTTCTCGGCGTCCTGGTATTGCGCCACGATCTTGTCCACGATGCCGTACTTCGCCTCGTCGGCACAGTGCGGCGACATCGTCGGCGACTGATATGTTTTCGGCAGAGCCCGCTTCAGGTCCGCCATCGACTTGCCTTCCGCACGCTCCAGCATGTCGCAAACGGCAAGCGCGGCGACGAGGCCGTCGTCGTATCCGCGACCGAGCGGCGGTTGGAAGAAGAAGTGACCGCTCTTTTCGAATCCGACGAGCGCCTTCTGCTCGTAAGTGTAGCGCTTCATGTACGAGTGGCCGGTCTTCCAATAGAGCGTCTTGGCGCCATTGGCTTGCAGCACGGGATCGGTGACGAACAAACCGGTCGATTTCACGTCGGCAATGAAGACGGCGTTCTCGTGACGCGCCGAGATATCGCGTGCGAGCATCACGCCGACGGTGTCGGCGAAGATCTCATGCCCCTCGTTGTCGACGACGCCGCAGCGGTCGCCGTCACCGTCGAAGCCGAAGCCCACGTCGGCCTTGTGCTTCACCACCGCCTCGGCGATGGCGTGCAGCATCTTCATGTCTTCCGGATTGGGATTATAACGCGGGAATGAGTGGTCGAGCTCCGCGTCCAGCGGCACGACCTCGCAGCCGACGGCCTCCAGCACCTGCGGTGCGAAGGCACCCGCCGTGCCGTTCCCGCAAGCCGCGATGACTTTGAGCTTGCGCTTCAGCTTGGGCCGGTCGGCCAGCGCGGCGATGTACTTGTCGCCGAAGTCGTGCACGAAGTGGTAGCTGCCGCCGCCCTTCGGCTTGGCAGAACCCGACAGCACGATCTCCTTCAGCGCCGTCATCTCGTCCGGTCCGAACGTCAGCGGCCGGTTCATGCCCATCTTGATGCCGGTCCAGCCGTTATCGTTGTGGCTCGCGGTCACCATCGCCACGCCCGGAACGTCGAGCGCGAATTGCGCGAAGTACGCCATCGGCGACAGCGCGAGCCCGATGTCGTGCACCTCCATGCCGCCGGCGAGAAGTCCGGTGACCAGTGCCTGCTTCACCGAGCCCGAATACCAGCGGTAGTCGTGCCCGACGACGATGCGCTTGGGAACGCCGCGATCCTCGAACAGCTGCGCCATGCCCAACCCGACGGCGTTGAGCCCCATGAGATTGATCTCTTCGGGAAACAACCAGCGCGCGTCGTACTCGCGAAAGCCCGTCGGCTTCACTAGCGGAAAGCGTTCGAAATCGGCGGTATTCGGCTTCAAGTCCGCGCGCGGCTTGGGCAACAACATGAGAGATCCTTTTGCGGGGATTTGCATCTGGCGGGAATGGCCAGACGCAACGGGGCCGGGCGCCCCACGGTTCCGCCGTTTATGGCAGCGAACATGTCAATGCAATGACGGAATCAGCAAGAACCGTAAAGAAGTTCACGATCAGTTCTTCAACACCATCACGCCGTCGCGCATGTCCACGCGGTCCAGCTGCGACAGGAAGCTCATGCCCAGCAGCGTCACCTTCAACCGGCCTTGATCGGCGACCGCGGCACGGACGTTGCGGACGGTCAAATTGCCAATCGTGACGCGATCGAGCGTCACCGGCGCCACGTAGCTGGTGCCGTTCGCCGTGGCGACGGGCTGAGTGAAGTCGGAAGCTTGCAGATGTATGCCAGCCCTGCGGGCATCCTCGTAGGTCAGCACCACGATCGATGCCCCGGTGTCGACCAGAGCGGGAATGCTCCTGCCGTTGACGTCGGCCCGTGTTTCGAAATGGCCGTTCCCGGAGGCCTTGAGTTCCACCGTCCCACTGGAGACCGGCATGGTGGCCACCGGCTGCGATCGCAGAACCACGGGCGTATCGACCGAGGCGGCCCCGAATGCCGCGCCGGCAGTCGATCTCAGATGCTCGTAATTGAGGAAGCCGACGAGCGCCAGGCCAGCGACGGCCGCCCACGATAGCCCCTGAAACAGCAATGTTTTGGCGCCTGAACTCAAGTCCACGAGACCAACCCTCGCACTGCGGCCGGATCTCTACGAGCCCCGCAGCGTCATGAAATCTCCAGTGACCTCATAAGAGCGCAGACGCTTTAAGAAACTCATACCAAGCAAGCTCTCGTTAAGACTTCCGGGCTTGGCGACCAGCGCTTCGATCCCGTCGAACGCGATCGGACCGATGGCGATCTCGCGTAGCCGCACCGGAGCAGCGTAGGCCGTGCCGTTGGCTGTCTGCACGGCCACCGTGAACGACAACCCGGCAACATCGATTCCGGCCCGCTCGGCGTCGGCGGCTTTCAGCACGACCGTCGATGCGCCCGTATCGACCATCAAGCGAACGTCAGTGCCGTTTACCCGGCCCTGCGCCAGGAAATGGCCGCTGCCGTCTCCCCTGATGCGCACGGCGGTGCCGCCTGTGCTGCCGCTGTCGACCGTCATCACATGCCCCGGCGGCAGCACCTCGCCGGCCACGCGGTAGACCACCGCCTGCAGTTCACCGCGATAGCTGTAGGCGGCGAGGAGCCCGAACAGGATCATTCCCCAGGCCGCTGCATGCTTCAATGCCTGCAGTCCCCGGCCGCGATAGTCCCCCGACAGGAAGACGAGGTAGAGCAGCGTTAGCGCGCCCAGCCCGACCGCGTAGATCATCCGGCCGTCTATGCCGCTGTCCGTGTTGAGAAAGACGAACACGCCGACGAGAAGGATCAACGCTGCAGCCAGCCAACCGAGCATCCGTGAATCTCCGCTTGTGCGATGTCGCCGCGCCGGCACCACCGCGTCCACACAAGCGTTAGCCGCCAACTGAGGGCGGTATCAAGACCAATGGCTAGGCGGACATGCGATGCCGCTCTTGCCCCAGCGGCTGCAGCGGCGGCACCGAGGTAAGCACGCGTGTTTTCGGCAGCGTCACGATAGCTTCCGTGCCCTTGCGCAGCTCGGATTTCAGCTCGAGCGTGCCGCCGTGAAGCTCGATCAAGTTCTTGACGATAGGTAGCCCGAGCCCGGTTCCGCCTTCTGCCGTTTCGTGCGCCAGCGAACCCTGGCCGAATGCCTGCAGCACCTTTGGAATCTCGTCGCTGGGGATGCCTGGGCCGTTGTCGCGCACGGAGAAGCACTGTCCGCCGTCGCCAAGGCTTGATGCCGTCAGCACGATACGGCCGCCACGTGGCGTGAACTTCAGCGCATTCGACATGAGGTTCAGGCAGATCTGACGCATGGCCCGTTGGTCGGCCCAGATCTGGGGAAGGTTCGGCTCGTAGTGCTCGACGACCTCAAGGCCCTTCGCCTGCACCCGCAATCTGAGCAAGCGGTAGCAGTCGTCAGCCACGTCGGCCAAATGAATGGCATCCTCGGACAGATCGTACTTGCCGGCCTCGATGCGCGACAGGTCGAGGATCTCGTTGATCAGGTTCAAAAGGTGCTGGCCGCTGTCGTGGATGTTCTTGGAGTACTCGCGATATTGCGGGTTTTCCAACGGCCCCATCACCTGATCCCGCATCACCTCCGAGAATCCCATGATGGCGTTCAGCGGCGTGCGCAGCTCGTGGCTCATCGTGGCGAGAAATCGCGACTTCGCCTTGTTGGCGCTCTCCGCCCGCCGGCGCGCCTCGTCCGACATGAGTTTTTCTTCTTCGAGTTCGGAGATCAGCAGATCCTTCTGCGCGCGGTACTCGATCATCGCGCGTGCGGTGGAGTTCAGCCCCTTGGCCAGGGTGAGGAAGTAGGCGTGAACGCCGGTCGCCATGGCCGCCAGCGCCAGCGAGAACGGATCGCCGATCGTCACCAGCCGCACCACCACCGCGAAGGTCATTGGCAGCGTCCCGACGTAGAGGACCGAAAGCACCGGGCTCGCAAAGGTCATGCGGATCGCAAGGACCACCATCAGCGAGGCGAACAGGAACACGTGGGAAGCAGACGCGGTCTCGCCGGCCGGGTTTGAAAACATGCCGACGAGTGCGAAACCCGCCCAGGCGATACCACTGATCGTCTCCGCCAAAATGAAGCGTTTTCGCCATATCCGCACGTCTACGTCGCTGGGGTCGAGTGCGCTGAAGCGCCGGCAGATTTCAAGCAAACCCATCTTGGCACCGACGACGATCAGCAACCAAAGCGTCGCCTCCGATTTCGGTGCCCAAAACATCGACGCCAGCGAGAAGATGAACGCGAGTGCCCAGAGCGTCGGCGCTGCGCTGCGTTCATTGCGAACGAACATCGCCAGCATTTCATAGTCGACTTCCGGCGTCGCAGTGCCGCGCGTCAGCTTCAGCCGGGCGGCCTTGAGATCCTGCGACGCGCGATGGCGCGAGGAACGCGCTGAGCGCTCGCGGCCAAGGTCGGAAGATCGTGCCTGCTGGGTCATCCCGTCGGTCAACCAATACCTGAACATCTTGCCGAAAATCGTGAGACACGGCATCGTTCCGCGGCGCAGGGAGCGCGCACAAAACTATGAAGTGGAATGTCTAATTCAACGTTATCGATAGAAAATGTCGGGTTAACAAATTTGCAAAAACTAGGGGTAAAGGGGTTGTTGTACCGCTTGAGGGGCAACCGTTGGGTGGTCCTGGGCGGGCTGATCGTTCTCCTTGCCGTGCTTCAATGGTTTCAGGAGCCGGCGCGCCACAGCGGCCAGCCGGTGCCGACCGATGGCGTGAAAGGGCGGCCGCAGCTGGTCGATGGCGACAGCTTTCACCTTGCGGGCGAGGAGGTTCGCCTGGTTGGGATCGACGCGCCGGAAGGCCCGCAGACCTGCACCAGGGGTGGTGCAACCTGGCCCTGTGGCGAGGAGTCGCGCCGGCATCTCCAGCGTTTGATCGCGGGGCGGACGGTGGAATGCGTAGCGCCGGAGCGCGATCAGCACGGCCGGCTGCTCGCCCGCTGCACCGCCGGAGAACATGACCTCAATCGCGAGATGGTGGCCTCGGGCCTTGCCGTGGCCTACGGAGACTATCAGCGGGAGGAAACGGGCGCCCGCGCAGCCAAACGCGGCTTGTGGTCGGGCGAGTTCGAGCGCCCTAGGGATTGGCGCCGCAATCAGGGCTCGCGCCGGGATTGACGAGGCTTGTAATAGTCTTCGAGCCACGGATGTTCCGCACGGAACAGCCACCGCTTCAGGCTCTGTTACTTACGCAACAGACGCCGTCGGCGGGCGGCTTGGAATGAATTTTCAGGGGCTAATACAAGAAACCAAGAAGGGGCGAGTATGAAACTAACGGTCGTCGGCTGCAGCGACGCCTTCGGAGCCGGAGGGCGCCTTCAGACGTGCTTTCATGTCGCCGCCTGGGGTACCGAATTCCTGATCGACTGCGGTGCCACGAGCCTGCTTGGTTTCAGCCGTCTCGGCCTCGACCCCAATCGCGTTTCGGCAATCTTCGTCACGCATCTGCACGGCGATCACTTCGGCGGGCTGATCTGGTGGCTGATCCATGCCAATCACGTGTCCGGCCGCAGCGCGCCGCTCACCGTCGTTGGCCCCGCCGGCATCGAAGCGCGTTTCACTGCGGCGGCCGAAGCGCTCTATCCCGGCTCCACGACGACTCCCCGCCGCTTCGACTTGATCTTTCGCGAGTTTGCCGAGCGCACGCCCATCGACATCGGCGGTGTGCGCGTCACGCCGTTCGAGGTCGTGCACCCGTCCGGCGCCCCGCCCTATGCCCTGCGCTTCGAGGTGGAAGGCAAGACGGTCGCGTTTTCCGGCGATACGGAGTGGGTGGACAGCCTGCTGCCGGCCGCGGCAGATGCGGACCTGTTCATCGCCGAGTGCTACGGCTTCGACAAGCCGTCGCGCAACCATATGGACTGGCGGACCATCGAAAAGAACTTGCCGCGCCTTACTGCACGCCAGATCATGATCACCCATATGGGAGACGAGATGCTGGCCAATGTTGCCACCATCACGGACCGTCGCGTCATCGCCGCGTGGGATGGGCTGACACTGAATATCTAAAGCTCGGGTGCGAGGAGAGAAATGGCTTCCACCGCGCTCGACAGATTGTTGAGCGAGATTCGCGGTTGTCGCATTTGCATCGATAGCCCGCAGGGCCGGCCGTTACCGCACGAGCCCCGCCCGGTGCTGCGCGTCAGCCGTACGGCGCGCTTGGCCATCGCCGGTCAGGCCCCTGGGACGCGGGTGCATGCATCCGGTACGCCCTTCACGGATCCTTCGGGCGATCGCCTGCGCGCGTGGATGGATGTGACGCCTGAAGAATTCTACGACGTTAGGCGCGTCGCCATCATACCGATGGGCTTTTGCTTCCCTGGTCTCAATTCCGCAGGCGGAGACCTGCCGCCGCGTCCGGAGTGCGCGCCTGCGTGGCGTGCGCGCGTGCTGTCTCAGTTGCCGAAACTGGAACTCATCCTGCTCGTCGGTCAATACGCGCAGCGCTGGCACATCGGCACCAAGGGCAGCCTGACCGAAGCCGTCGCCGATTGGCGCCAGATCGCCCGCGGCGATCACCGGCCACGCGTGTTTCCGTTGCCGCATCCGTCATGGCGAAACAACGCCTGGCTGAAGAAAAACCCGTGGTTCGAGCGCGATCTGCTGCCGGAGTTGCGTAGCGAGGTGCGTATGCTCCTGGAGCCGCGCAGGACTGAACTGACGAGCTCAGACTAGGCGGCCGCTGGTGCGGCGCCTCTGGCGCGATCGGGCGTACGTGCCCGCTCGCCGACGTCAGTCGCCTTCGTCGACCAGCGTGCGTGATCGGCCTGACGGTCGAGTTCATCGCGCAGGAAGCCGAGGTCGAGACCGGCTGCCCGCAGGGTCGCCAGCACATCGGCTACCGGCTGCGTGCGCGCCACGGCTGCGGCCCACAAGATCGCGGAACGCTGCCCCGACTTGCAATGCGCCAGGATCGGCCCGTCGCTGGCGGCGAGAAGATCCGCCAGTTCTCCGACGACAGCATCGGTGAAGATGTCGTGCTTGGTCGTTGGGATGTACGCATAGCCGAGGCCATTGCTGGCCGCTGCGGCATGCCCCTCAGCGGCACTGAGCTGATTGCGCTCCTCGCCATCGGGCCGGTTGTTGATGATGGTACGGAAGCCGAGTTCTGCGGCGCGCGCGAAATCGTCCGGGCTCAGCTGACCGGCCACGGCGAAGCCGGCCGTGATTTGGATGATGTCTGTCATTTCAGGGAAGGTCTTTCGGCTGAAAAGGGGACGGCGGCGCACCCTGAGTATCTCGTAAGCGGCAAGCGGATCGCAAGGGTCAAACGGCGCAAAAGTAGAAAAAGATACCCAAGATGCGCTTGACGGAGCCCTCTAGCAAAACGATTATCGCCATAACGGTTGCCGAGCGAAACAAATTTCCTAAGGTTTAAAGATGCTGGACGAAATGGACGTTAAGATTTTGCGCATCTTGCAGGAGGACTGCACGCGTCCCGTGGCCGATATCGGCAAGGAGGTCGGTCTTTCGACCACCCCATGCTGGCGCCGCATCCAAAAGCTGGAGGAGGCGGGCGTCATCCGCCGCCGCGTCGCCGTTCTCGATCCCGAGAAGGTCAATGCCGGGGTGGCAGTCTTCGTCTCCATCAAGACCGACCAGCACAATCTGGCATGGCTCGAAAAATTTCATAAGGCCGTGTCGGAATTTCCCGAGGTGGTCGAGTTCTACCGCATGGCCGGCGAGGTGGACTATCTGCTGCGCGTCGTCGTTCCCGACATCGCTGCATTCGACGCCTTCTACAAGAAGCTGATCACGCGGATCGAGATCACGAAGGTTTCCTCATCCTTCGCGATGGAACAGATGAAATATACGACGGCGCTACCGCTGGAGTTCGCGCGCCAGGCCGCGGCGGCCAAGCGCGATGGCGCCTAGCCGCAAGCGGCGGCAGCGCCTAGTAGCCCAGGGGCGATAGCTAGCCTAGGGGCGATAGCAGCGAGCGCCTACTCGCGCTTGCGAGCGAAC
>JAKAXS010000401.1 GCA_021816505.1 Pseudomonadota bacterium | reverse complement strand
TCTACAACGTTGATCCGCCGTTGAGACGCATCGACGCGGCTCCCATCCATCCGCGAAGGCTGGCGGGTGCGAGCATCATGACGCCGCGATTTGATGCACTGACCGACTTCCTCGTGGACACCGCCGGGTTGGCGGCCCAGGAAGGCGGCGAAGCCGGCCGTCGACGATCGGTCTTCGCGGGCAGTCTCGGGTATGCCGACATGGAAGTGATCGAGCGCGATGACGGGAACACCGTGGGGTTGCACTCCTTCACCTTCTCGGCCTGTCCCGACGTGGACTTCGATGCCCTGTGCCAGGCCAGTGTCGCATGTGGTGGATCCGCTCCGGAACGCATTCGCGATTCGACGGATGAACTCATCGAACTGCGCGATCCCGACGGATTCATCGTCAGATTTCGCATCGAAGACTGATGGTACGCAGCGTTGCGGCGAGAATGTCGCAACGCTGTTGTGCGCTGGGCTCTCCCGGAGCCGATGCAGGGCGTCAACGGCGAGAACGGTCGGCGTCAAAGTGGCTGCAACAGCGCATCTTCGCCGGGCTTCAACTGCCCAAGGGCTCCCTGATTCCCATGGGGAAGGGCCAATCCGAGCCGAACATGATGTGGTCCTCGCCGAACACCTCTTGGGCCAGGCGCAGCGCCGCAGCGTCATGCGCGATGCCGTCGGCGTAGAAGCGGCGCGCTGCCTGGCGCGGCCATTCCACGTCCTGCGGGACGCCAGGACGGCGGGTTGCGAAGCCCTGCTCAAGACGCCCGCAGATTGACGGGAAGACACCCCCTGCATGCGCCAGGCAAAAGCGGATGTCCGGGAACCGCGCAGGCACTCCGGCCATCACGAGGTGCGCCGCGGCGATTCCTGTTTCATAGGGGTTGCCTGCGAGGTTCTCGAGGTAGAAGGGCTTCAGCCGGGCATCGCAGCAGCGAGACGGGTGGATAAACACAAAGCCACGGCGTCGATCAAGAGCGCTCCACAGACGATCGAAGCAGCTATCGGACAGCATGGCCTGCGCATCTCCTCCTGCGCCCACCGCGAAGCCCTCGGCCTGACCGGCGTGGCGTTCGACGAGTTCGTGGCACAGTCCCGGATGCTCCAACGGCAGATGGAACAACGCACCGAGTCGTCCCGCACTTGCGGAGGCGATGGCAGCTAGGCCGTCGTTGATAGCCAGTGCCCACACGAGGGCCGCTTCGTGTCCGAGTTGCCTGCGGTACAGGGGCGGGGGGATCGAAATCAGCGCGCGGCGCACGGTGTGCAGCCGCATCCACTCCAGCAGACGCTCCGGGTGAAACAGGTCGCTCAAGCCGATGCGCTCGCCGTCGACGCTCAGCGAGTTGCCCGCCGCGTCCCATGCGATGCCGGGCTGCGAAACGACCCGTGTGTCGCTGACCGGAACCACGTGGGCGTGCACATCGAGTTCGATCATGTCAGCGTGGCTCCAGGTTGGCGTTCATTTCCCGACTCCAGAATTCCGGCGCCCACTCGGGCCAGACATAGGGCAGGTCATTCCAGTCCTGCGCCTTCCAGTCCTCGCTGACCTTGTCCATGTCCGCGTAGTACTCGATCCAGCTTCCCCAGGGGTCGCGGGCGTAGTAGAAGAGGTTGGATGCGATCGCATGACGGCCCGGCCCGAATCCCTCGGAAAATCCGGCGTGCTTCATCTGCAGCGCACCGAATCCGATCTGGTCGATGCCGTCGACATGGAAGCTGGCGTGCTGGAAGCCGCGGTGCGAGCCATGGATGAGCCCGAAGCAGTGATGATCGCGCACGCCGCTTCCGGCGGCCATAAACGCGACTTTGCCAACTGCCCGATCCGTGGTGCGCAACCCGAGGGCGTCAGAGTAGAAGCGCTCGGCCTTTTGCCAGTCGGGGGTGAAAATCAGCATGTGGCCCAGCCGGTTCGGACGCACCTGCTGCTCCAGTTCCCGCCACAGATGCCGGTCGATACGCGGCTCCATCGTTGGCGGCTCGGCGGATGGCGGCGGTCGGTAGGCCGCTGGCGTCAGGTTCACCCAGGTTCCCCAGGGATCCTCGAACCACAGCCCAGCGCGGATTCGGCTGAACGTGGGGGAACTCGGGGCGACGCCGAGTCCTCGCAGGTGCTCCTCGAAGCGCGGCAGGTCCGCCGCGTGCACCCCGAAAGAAAGATGGTGCAGGCGCTTGTGCCGGCCCGGCAGTAGCAGGATCTCTGCCGAGACAGCCCTCCGGCTGCTAAGACCGAGCACGCCGGCGGTCTCGTCAGCAGCGGCTAGCCCGAAGCTGCCGTAGAAGGCACGCGCCACCTCGACATCCGGAACCTCGAGGCCGAAGCCAGCCAGGCATTGAACTCGCAGCACATTCATTTCCGTTCTCCAGAAGGCGGCGCCTCGTAGCCGCTCAGGTCTGTCGCCACAACGCGGTTGCGCAGTTCGCCCAGACCGGTCGCCCGTACCACGACGATGTCGCCGTCGCCGAGATAGACGGGCGGCGTGCGGGCGTTGCCGATTCCGCTGGGTGTTCCCGTGAGCAGGACATCGCCCGGTCGCAAGGTCATGCCAAAGGACAGTTCGGAGACCAGTTCTGCCACGCTGAAGGCCATGCTGGAAGCACTCGCGTGCTGCATGATCTGGCCGTTGAGTTCGCATTCCAAGGTCACGTCGGCCAGATCGAGGTCGTCGCGCAGCGTCACCCAGGGGCCCAACGGCATGGTGGCGTCGATGCTCTTGCCCTTGAGCCACTGTCCGCCGTGCCGCCGTTGAAGGTCGCGCTGCGAGACATCGTTGGCTAGGCAGTAGCCCCAGACGTGTCGCAGGGCCTCGCACGGCGGGATGCTGCGCCCTTGCAGCCCGATGATCAGTGCGATCTCCGCCTCATAGTCCCATTTGTGCGAGATCCGAGGGTCGAAGGCGATGTTCTCGTAAGGTCCTATGACAGCGTCCGGCCCCTTGGTGAAGAAGGTTGGTGCATCGGGCTTCGGAACGTCCTGGCCCTCACGCTTGCCTTGGCTCTCGTAGAAATGATCCCAATAATTCCAGCCGGTGCACAGGATGTCCCGGCGGAAGCTGCTAAGCGGTGGAAGCAGCCGGAGTTCGTCGAGCGCAAGGAGCCTAGTCCGCGGAGACTCGCAATACGCGCGTAAGTCGGCAATGGCTTGCGTTCCGCCGTCGATGATTGCGAGCACGTCGGGAAACTGCGACGGGGCGATGGCCACGAGGCCGTCCGCACGCAGGCACGCGGCCCGCTCCTCGCCGGAGCGCAGGAGCACGGTTCCGATCTTCATTGGATAGCCTCAGTTCAGTACGGCGATCGCGCTGATTTCAATGAGGTACTCCGGCGAGACCATTTTCGAGACTTCCACCATCGTGGAGGCCGGAAGCGGCTCCTGGAAGTATTCGCGTCGCACCTTGTGGATCGCCTCGAAATGCTCGATGTTTCGCACGTAGACGTCGACGCGACAGATGTCCGCGAGCGAACCGCCCGCGGCTTCGCAGGTCGCCTTGAGGTTCTCGCAGACTTGGCGGGTCTGCTGCTCAATATCGCCGATCCCGGCGACCGAGCCATCGAGCGCGCGTGCTGTCATTCCGGAAATGAACAGCAGGCGTCCCTGCGCCTGCGTGACAGTGCCGTGTGAAAAGTGACCGTTGGGTCGGCGGAGTCTGGGAGAGGTGATCTGCAGATCGG
>JAKAXS010000400.1 GCA_021816505.1 Pseudomonadota bacterium | reverse complement strand
GATGAGCGCACGCACGCGGCCCCAGGCCATGCCGGCCACCACGATGTCGCCGACGTGCAGCGTACCGCGCTGAACGAGCACGGTGCCCACGGGGCCACGTCCACGTTCCAGCTTGGCTTCGATGACGATGCCTTCGGCCGAGCGGTCCGGGTTGGCCTTCAGGTCGAGCAATTCGGCCTGCAGATGGATCGCTTCGAGCAGCTTGTCGAGATTGGTGCGCTTCAGCGCCGAAACCGGCACTTCCAGCGTTTCGCCCGACAGGCTTTCCACGACGATCTCGTGCTGCAGCAGTTCCGTCCGCACGCGGCTCGGGTCGGCCTGACCCTTGTCGATCTTGTTGATCGCCACGATGATCGGCACGCCGGCAGCTTTGGCGTGGTTGATGGCTTCGACCGTCTGCGGCATCACGCCGTCGTCTGCGGCAACCACAAGAACCACGATGTCCGTCACCTTGGCGCCGCGCGCACGCATCGCCGTGAAGGCAGCGTGGCCCGGTGTGTCGATGAAGGTCACCTTGTGGCCGGCAGGCGTCAGAACCTGATAGGCACCGATATGCTGCGTAATGCCACCTGCTTCGCCTGACACCACGTTGGTGGAGCGAATGGCGTCCAGCAGCGACGTCTTGCCGTGGTCGACGTGGCCCATGATGGTCACGACCGGCGCGCGCGCTTCCAGATGCTCGTCCTGGTCCGCGTCGCCGATGAAGCCGCTCTCTACGTCCGATTCCGAGACGCGCTTGGCGGTGTGGCCGAATTCCTGGACGATCAGCTCGGCCGTGTCCGCATCGATCACGTCCGTGATCTTATGCATGTCGCCTTGCTTCATCAGGAACTTGATGATGTCGACGCCGCGCTCGGTCATGCGGTTCGACAGTTCCTGGATCGTGATGACCTCGGGAATGATGACTTCGCGCACGATCTTGTCGCGCGGCTGCTGAATGCCCATGGCCTTCAGCTTCTCGCGCTCGCGCTTGCGCTTCAGCGACGCCAGCGAACGCTCGCGCTGCTGCTGGTCGAACGCGTTGTTGATCGTCAGCTTGCCGCGCTCGCGCGATTCTGCGGGACGCGTGGATACCGGCTTGGTCGGATGGATGACCTTGCCGCCCGGTCCGCGCTTGACGCGGCTGTCTTCTTCCTCGGCCTCCACCGCCACGGGACGCGGGCGCTGCTGCTGGAGCGGGTCGCGGCTGACCTTGCCGTCGGCGCCACGCTCCATCGGACCTGACGGTGCCGGGCGTGCCGGCATCGGAATGTTGATTTCCTGCGGGCGTCCGCCGGCGCGCGGCTGGAACGCCGTATTGAGCGACGCGGGACGCTGCGGCGCATCCTGGCGCGGTCCGCGCGAGGACGGGCGCGACGGTGCCGAAGACGGGCGCGCTGTGGCAGGCGGTGATGACGGCGCGGCAGCCGGCGGGGGCGTCGCGGCCTTGGCAGCGGGTGCTGAGGCGGCAGGCGCGGCAACGCTGGGAGCCGGAGACGCTGCGGCGGCCGGTGCAGCGGCGGCATCGGCGGGCGCGGCGGATGGCGGCGGCGCTGCGGCTTCTGCCGCTGCTCGCTCAGCCTCGTCCTTGGCGCGCTGCTGGTCGTCGATCCTCGCCTGCGCAAGCGCGCGCGTGCGTGCGTCCGCTTCTGCCTGGCGCAAGCCCGTTACGCGGGGTGCGGCTTCCGGCTGCGGCGCGCGCTCGACCGGAGGACGTGCCTCTGCGACCGGAGCCGGTGCTTGCGGAGCCGGTGCGGCTTGGACTTCGGCTTCGCCCGGTGTCGTCAATTTGCGCGTCTTACGCTTCTCCACGACGACCGACTTCGATCGCCCGTGGCTGAAGTTCTGACGGACGTGGCCCGACTCGACCGTCCTTTGCAGGGACAGTGGCTTGCGCGGGGCACCCCCACGAAGCGTCTTATCGGCCGGTTCCTTCGTTTCACTCATGCGATATCCGTTTCAAACCTATTCAATTGGGGCGGGTGTTGCGTTCATAGGGGTACAAACGGGTGTGCTCACGCCGGACCGGTAGCGCCTCAGGCGCCCGGCCTCGATCGTGAACTTGTCCGTCACTCCGCCGTATATGAGGGCAGCATGTACCACATTTGACCGCCCCATGGCCAAGCTCAATTGTTCGATCGTCAGATCGTCGAATATTGAGGCAGTTCTGCCCCTATCCTGCTGGACGGCAAGAAACTTTCTATCGAGCTTACCGCGCCCGTCTTTTGCGGCTTCCGTGCCATGCACAAGCAAGGCGATGTCGCCCTTGCCAACGGCCTCGTCAACCTTGTCGAAGCCGGAGATGGCCGCGCCCGCCTTGTTGGCGAGCGAGAGGGTCTCGATGGCGCGCTTCACCAGCAGCGTCTGGACGAGATCGGGGAGGCCCGGGGCCACCTCGACCGGCTTTTTCAGGCTGCGCGCAAATGCCTTGGATTTTACGGCCGTCTCCAGCGACGTGCGATCCGCGGTGATCCAGACGCCGCGGCCGGGCAGCCTGCGCTGCAGATCGGGTGTGATCGCACCATCCGGCGCGGCAACGAAGCGGATCAGTTCGTCGACAGGCCGTTCGACGCGCGAGACGGCGCAGAGCCGGAGGTGATCCCCCGCCCTGTCGTCGTCCGATGGTCTGCGCGCCGTTTTGGCTGCCACCCGCTGGTCCTCTCCCGGGCCATCACCGTCAACCTTCGGCGCCGGCGGATTGCTCCGCCTCGGCACCGTCGGCAACGACTTCGTCTTCGGCCTTCACCAGATCTTCCGGCTGGATCCAGCCCAACAGGACGCGCGCCGACATGATCATGTCTTCGGCTTCCTTGCGGCCGATCTCGAAGCCGTCCAGCACGCCCTTGTGGCGTACGGCCTCGGAATCCTTTTCCTTCTTGCGTTCTGTCCAGCCAACCAGATCGTCGGTGGCGCAATCGGCCAGATCGTCCAGCGTTTTGACGCCGTTCTCGCCGAAGGCCACCAGCATCGCGGTCGTCACGCCTTCGACCTTGATCAGGTCGTCGGACACGCCCAGCTCGCGGCGCTTGGCATCGCGTTCGGCTTCGATCTTCTCCAGGTATTCGCGCGCGCGCGTCTGGATCTCGTTGGCCGTGTTCTCGTCGAAGCCTTCGATGTGAGCGATTTCGCCGATCTCGACATAGGCCACTTCCTCGACCGAGGCGAAGCCTTCGGTGACGAGCAACTGGGCGATGACTTCGTCGACATCGAGTGCGTCCATGAACGCCTGGCTGCGCTCGGCGAATTCCTTCTGGCGCCGCTCGCTCTCTTCCTGCTCGGTCAGGATGTCGATATCCCAGCCCGTCAGATGCGATGCGAGCCGCACGTTCTGTCCGCGCCGGCCGATCGCCAGCGACAGCTGGCTCTCCGGCACCACGACTTCGATGCGGTTTGAATCTTCGTCGAGAACGACCTTGGAGACCTCAGCCGGCGCCAGCGCGTTCACGATGAAGCTCGCGGCGTCGGGGTTCCACTGGATGATGTCGACCTTCTCGCCCTGCAGCTCGTTGACGACCGCCTGCACGCGCGCACCGCGCATGCCGACGCACGCGCCGACCGGGTCGATCGAATGATCGTTGGAAATCACGGCGATCTTCGCGCGCGAGCCGGGGTCACGCGCCACCGACTTGATCTCGACCACGCCATCATAGATTTCCGGCACTTCCTGCGCGAACAGCTTGG
>JAKAXS010000399.1 GCA_021816505.1 Pseudomonadota bacterium | reverse complement strand
GCAGGCGCGCGGGGCGGGGGTGGGTGTCACCGACGCGAAGTGAATGAGACTATAGCGAAGACGGTGCGACTATAGCGATCATTGCAGCTCGTGGACACCTTGCAGATCGCTGCATTTCCCAGGGGTAATGGCCTCTGGCGCGTGGATTGGTTCGGCGGCATTGCCTTCCCTGATCGCTTGCTCCGCCGCACTCAACCGTCAACCTTCGTCCACCTCTCGAAGGTCACCGATCCGGCCGTGCTGGTGGATCCCATGGCTCCGGTGAGCGCATCGTCGACGCTTTCTTGGCAGCAGCAATTCAAGTGTTGGGTTTCGGTGGGTTCCACCACGTTGCTGCGAATCGGCGACCTGTGGTCCGAGCAGCGTTTTGTCGCCTCCCCCGAGCACGAGGTTGCGACCTTCAAAAACCTCCGCATAGATCGCACGACCACTCAACTGCTCAAGGTCGGGCACAGCGATGAGCAAGGCAATTTCTTGCTTCCGGCCACCGAGCATCCGTGGCATATGGCTAACACCCACTCATACTGCGTCCGAGTCGATCTCGGCGACAGCCGCAGTCTGGTCGTGCCAAGCATGGAGTTGGCGCGCTTCTACTTCGGATCTTCTAGCCAACTTCTAGCCGCGCTCTTCCTGCCGCCGTTCGACTCCAAGAAGCTGTATTCGGATCTGCGTTCACTGGACTTCTTTGGCGAGGACTATGAGTTGGATCTTGCCGATGGCATCCCCGAGGCATCGGGACCCGACATCGCGCGCCTCGCGATCAGCAAGCTAGCTGCAAACGCTGCAGCAATGATCGGAACATCTCTATTGCAGGCGCGGACGCAGGGCGCCCTGGACATCTACCCGAAGTGCGTCTTCCCCTTCGAGGGAGCGACCACTATCAAGGCATCGGGCAAGTGGCTATCGCTGGGCGGACAACCGAGATCGACGTTCCTCGTCTATCGTCTCCGCTCGTGTTCGCATCCGTTTCCATTCGAAAACCTAAAGGTTCAAACCTCGGGAGCGAAGCGCCGGCCTTGGCGGCCAGCGGCCAGCAACAACGCTGGTGTCGCTCGTCCTCGTCGAGCAGGGGCGCCAGCTGCGAAGAACCAGACACTACGAGAACGTGACGCATCCGGCGCCCTGGCCCCGCAGGTCAGGCGACAGATGCCGCGAGAGGTCAAGTTCCCGGACCTTTCGAGGAAAAGCGTCTGGAGCGAGGCACAGCTTGCAGTGAACACGGGATCCCCAGTGGGCAGTCGCGGAGCAACCGCGGTGGCTGATTTTGCAGTGGGCGATGCGGGCTCTGCTCAACGCATTCGATCGATCACCATCGTCGAAGCGCTCGGCCAACCTGACGTACCGCCAGCGTTCCTGCTGCCAGCAATTGAACGCCTCACACGACTAAAGCGGCTTGAGGTGATGTTGCTCACGGCAAGCATCGACGACGGCTGGACGGTCCCTGTTCCGTACGCGATCAGCGGCGAAGGTGAGATCCCCCCTCAGGTTTTCATCGAGGAAGGTGAGAATTCGCATATCGAGCGAGTTGCGGCGTTCCGTATCGCCCGAGGCCGACGCCAGGTGCACGTTGTCATCGCGGAGAGCCGCGATAGTGCGATCTATATCGACCGCGCCTTCGATGGCCCAAGCGTGTCGGTCTTGCTGGAGAGGGCCTGTGGCGTGGCGGCCGTGGCAGATTGAAGGTCGTCTCGTCCGTGGTTGTCAGTGCGCCACATTGCTAACGTTCTGCCGTCTACGTATCGGACACCGGGGCAGGGGTGAGGGCCTGTTTCGCGATGGTTGCTTGCGGCGCGGTGGTCATGCCGTACCTCCCTCCGCCGACTACTAGCCAATTCAAGCGGCTATCACAGGCATCTGGTTCGACTGTTCGCTTACGCTCGGTCGCGTCCGGCGCGAGCACGGGCTAGCTGCTATCCCAAAGGCCGGCAATTTGACAAGCGCGCTGGGCACTTGCGATCAATTGCCTTGGCGGCCAATCCGACGAACACGATAGAAGCCGACAATGGCGCCAAGCCCGGCGAGAGCCATCGGTGCCTCGATGGTCCCGAAGCGCCCATGCACGCCACAAAGGTGTAGCACCATCCCCAACCACGCGCCGCATGCGGCATAGCCAGCGATCACGTTGGCCTTGACCTCTTGATCTAGGACCTGGGACATTGCTTTCACCTGTGGTCGATCAGACGCGAGAAGCGTACCTGCTGAGGGTTACCGCGGCAACGGCCCCGGCCTACCTAGCCATCATGTCGCCAACAAACACGTCGAAGTCGCACATCACCCGCCTACATCAGGCGCGCTCGGCACCGCGAGACTGCGGATCGGCCGAGGCGGGCGCTGGCGGCAACCCGCGGCGGTGGTCACAATGCGCTGGGCAGCAGTCGTCAAGATCAGCAGCAACGGAAGCCCCGCGCAGTTCTAGCAAGCGCAAGAAGCATAGTCCGGCGTCCACGGACCCGGCAGCCGCCCAATATGCTTGCCAACGCAACAGCTTGATGGGCGTGGTTGAGTTATGTAGAATTACACCATTATGGTGTTTTTCGCAAAACCATGACCAAAAAATCCAAGATCGAGAAGCCCGACGTCGAGCCTCTCCTGCCGGCGGACATTCGGCGTATCCGTGAGAGCCTAGGGCTCAATCAAGTCGAAGCGGGCGAGCTGCTCGGCGGTGGCATTCGCGCATTTCAAAAATACGAAAGTGGTTCGGTCACGCCGGCCGCAACCACCATCAGCCTGCTGCGCATCCTTGACGCCGACCCTGCGGCGCTCGGCACGCTGACGGGCACGCACGTTCCCATCCAACAGACCGGTCTCCGCCATTTCGAGATTTCCGGTGCCCATATCAGTGCCCTATCCGACCGCTTCCTCGTCGTACTGACGCGGCGGCTGTTGTCTGCCGAGGCTGCGAAGAACCGCATCCCGCCGGACAACATCCATGTCGCGTCCGTGCTTACCGCAGCCGATGGCGGCGAGGATGCGCGGATCACGTGGGCCGACGGGCCGGAGCGCACGGCATTCCTGCCGAGCCGCAACTGCATCCTGCAAGTGAAGGCAGCCGCCATCACGCCGGCCAAGGCCGCGAATGACGTGCTGACTTCGGCAGGGAACCTTGAGCCTGCCATCCGCGAGACGCTAGAAGGGGGCGGAAGCTACATCATGCTGTGCAACCGCGCCTATGTCAGGCGTGAGGTCAGCAAGCGCGCGGACGCCATTCTTAAGGCGGTCCAGGCTCAGGGCGTTGCCGCCACGGCCGCTCAGGTGATCTTTCGCGACGCTGACCAGATCGCGACCTGGGTAAACGAGCATCCGCAGGTTGCAACCTGGGTTCAGGAGCAGACGCAGCCAGGCCTCGCCACGACCTTTCGCTCCTATGCTCATTGGGCAGGACGGCATGAGCATGAGACCCCGTTCATCGATGATGACCGCCTAGCAGCGGTGCACTCCGGAATCCGTCCTGCGGTCGAACAGGAACGTGAAGTCGTGCGTGTCGTCGGTCTGTCGGGCCTCGGGAAGTCCCGCCTCGTGCTTGAGGCGCTGGCCGACGACGACAAGCCGGGTACCCGCACTAGCGATCTGGTGCTGTACGGCATTGAGACGGAACTTGGCTCGACCACGGTCAAGGGCGCGGTGCAGTTCCTAGCTGGCCTTGGAACGAGGGCGGCCATCGTGGTGGACCG
>JAKAXS010000398.1 GCA_021816505.1 Pseudomonadota bacterium | reverse complement strand
CGATAGACGCGGCCCGGTGCGATGATGCGGATGGGCGGCTTCTGATCGCGCATCGTGCGGATCTGCACCGGGCTCGTATGCGTGCGCAGCAGCAGGCGCGAGCCGTCCGGCTTCGGCGAGAAATAGAACGTGTCGTGCTCCTGCCGCGCGGGATGCTCGGCCGGAATGTTCAGCGCGTCGAAGTTGAACTCGTCGGTCTCGATGTCGGGGCCTTCCGCCACGGAGAAGCCCAGGTCGGCGAAGATCTCGATGCACTCGTCGAGAACCTGGCTGACCGGATGAATGCGTCCGGCCGCGAGTGACCCGCCACGTACCGGCAGCGTGATGTCCGCACGCTCGGTGGCCAGCCGCTGCTCGAGCGCGGCGCCGTCGAGCACGGCTTTGCGCGCGTCGAGCGCGTCGGTCACCTTGGTCTTCAGCGTGTTGACGGATTGCCCGAACGCCTTGCGCTCTTCGGCCGGCAGCGCGCCCAGCTTCGACATCAGCTCGGAGACGCGGCCCTTCTTGCCGACGGCGGACACGCGCACCGCGTCCAGCTGCGCCAGGTCAGCGGCGTTGGCGACTTCAGCGAGCAACTCGCCTTCGAGCTTCGTGAGATCAACAGCGGTCATGTGCGCCTCGACGCGTAGGTTGGGTCGAGCCCTCTTGTGAGACCCAACGCTTCACGCCGCAACCGGGAAGTTGGGTCGCGCTTCGCTTGACCCAACCTACAGGTGCCGACAAGTCGGTCGCGGCCGTGGTCATGGAACCCCAAGCTATGCCGCAACCGCCCATCCTATTTGTGTGGGCAACGCAGCTTCCGCTCGCTCGAAGCCCCTCCCCCAGGCGGGGAGGGGTTGGGGTGGGCTAGGGGTACCGGTTGCACTTCGTCAACGCGGACCAAGCAGGTCCCTCAACGCCCCGAACTACTTCAGCGTCTCTCCAGGTCCTTTACCCCACCCCTAACCCCTCCCCGTCAAGGGGGGGGAACACTGGTGAGCCAGAACGGCATACCAGGTTCCAGGGCGTGGAGAAAAAGTCGTACCGAAGTGACTAAGCCGCGGCCTTCGCCGGAGCTGCTTCCTTGGCGGCCTTTTCCACGGCCTTCGCCGCGGCGTCGGCAATCGCCTTGAAGCCGGCGGCATCGTGCACGGCGAGATCGGCCAGCACCTTGCGGTCGATCGTGATGCCGGCCTTCGTCAGGCCATCGATGAAGCGGCCGTACGTCATGCCATGCTCGCGCACGGCAGCGTTGATGCGCTGGATCCAGAGCGCGCGGAACGTACGCTTCTTCCGCTTGCGGTCGCGGAACTGGTACTGCTGCGCCTTCTCCACGGCCTGCTTGGCGACGCGGATGGTATTCTTGCGCCGGCCGTAATAGCCCTTGGCGGCTTTCAGAACTTTCTTGTGCTTGGCATGGGCGGTAACGCCGCGCTTGACACGAGACATGGCAACTCTCCGTGAATGCGAATTTTGAAAACGATGATTGCTGGCTCAGGGCTCAGCGGGCGTAAGGCATGTACTTCTTGACGATCTTGGCGTCAGAGTCGTTCAGCACCATCGTGCCGCGCGCCGTCTGAACGAACTTCGCCGTCCGCTTGATCATGCCGTGACGCTTACCGGCAGCGGCCGCCTTGACCTTGCCCGAACCCGTCATCTTGAATCGTTTCTTCGCACCACTCTTGGTCTTCATCTTGGGCATTTTGCTTATCCTTTCTATTCGAAGGCCGTCAAAGACAGCCGGATGCCGTCGCCCGTCTTGGAAGAGGGGCAGCGAGCATCATGAGTTGCAAAAGCATGAAAGCCGCCACGGCATGCCCCGCCGGGCGGCTCTGAGCGGACTTATAGGGAAGGGCTCGGCGCTTGGCAACATCGCTTGGCAACATTCAGAATTCGGGTCCGACGCCCCCCAAGTATGGAGGCTGACGGGGAATATGTCGCATACGCCATATCTTAACCGTGGAAGTATCCAGTAAATAGGCGCAAATATTGGATTGATTTCAGACCAAGAAACGGTCTCCTGACAGGATACATTTTTTCTTTGAGAAGTTGGGTGGAGATCCCTTGAGACATCCCGACCGCCGGGGCGTTATTTTGCTCGCGGTGTTCCTAAGCTCGGTGAACGCTTGCAACGTCTTGCCAATGCCGATTAAGCGGTCCATATAGGTCCGATCGAACACGCCTTGGTTTACTCTACGACAGCACTAACGCTGAACTGAGAAGTCTCCATCGCGCGATTTGATGATCGCCCGTGCTCGCACTTGGGCAGCCTAAATTGCTTTGGAGAAAGTGGAATGCAGACTGGCACTGTTAAGTGGTTCAATGGGCAGAAGGGCTACGGCTTTATTCAGCCCGACGAAGGCGGCAACGACGTTTTCGTTCATATCTCGGCTGTAGAGCGCGCTGGTTTGCAGTCGCTCCGTGAAGGTCAGAAGGTTTCGTACGAAACCGAGCGTGGCCGCAACGGCAAGATCGCAGCAATCAACCTCCGTCCCGTTTGATCTGGACCAAGGTCTGTGCTTAGCACCCCTTGGGGAGCAGCCTTGCTGCTCCCCTCGTGGTATTTGAGGAAGCGGCTCGGCCGCTTCGTGTTGTTCGGGAGCGGGCAGACTGCTCCCCTCGTGTCATTCGTCCCTTCGCGCTGAGCAGCGACGCGGACGCTCAAGGAGACTAGATGGCGAAAGAAGAGATGCTCGAGTTCGAAGGCGTGGTGGATGAAGTCCTGCCGGACGCCCGCTGCCGCGTGAAACTCGACAACGGTCACGAAGTGATCGCCTACACGTCCGGACGCATGAAGAAGAACCGCATCCGCATCCTGGCCGGCGACCGCGTGACGATCGAAATGACGCCGTACGACCTGACCAAGGGCCGCATCAACTTCCGTCACAAGGACACGCGCTCCGGTCCGCCGCCGCCACCAGGTGGTGGTTCGCAGCAGCGCCGCCGCTGATCCTCACGACGACGAACGCATCGACAAGGCGGAGCATGGTCTCCGCCTTTTTCGTTTTTGGTGACTACGTCCGCACCGTTTTGGTGCGCGCCGGGCTACGTTTTGCCGTTGAGCGCCACGGCGGCGCGGATGAGCGCCTTGAAGGCGTTCTCGTCGAGCGTATCGCCCTCGCGCAGATCGATCGCCCGCCGGGTATTTCCCTCGAGGCTGGCATTGAACAAGCCGGCTGCATCGGTAAGCGAAGCGCCCTTGGCGAAGGTCAGCTTCACGACCGCCTTGTACGTTTCGCCGGTGCAGATGATCCCGTCGTGCGACCACACCGGTACGCCGCGCCACTTCCACTCTTCGACGACCTCGGGGTCGGCCTGTTTGATCAGTCTGCGAACGTGAGCAAGCGTTTCGCCGCGCCAGTCGTTCAACCCGGTGATCTTTGAATCGATCAGATGTGACGGCGCGTCGTTCTCTCGCTCTCGGTCGCTCGCAATCGGCTGCTTCGTTTTCATCCGCTCACATCCGCTCGCCCGGCAGCTTACTCGCTTGCTTCACCCATGCCGAGAACTGTGCCTCGTCAAATTCGTCATCCTCGTGGATGTCGAGATACCGCACCTCCTTCTGCTTGGAGGCGCCAGGGGGAACGGGTCTCAGCGACGTGCCGCGGAAGAAGGCGACCTTCACGTACTTCGTGAAGCAATGCATGCTCATGAACCAGACGTGATCGTCCATGCCGTAGAGCGGCGAGTTCCACTTAGATCG
>JAKAXS010000397.1 GCA_021816505.1 Pseudomonadota bacterium | reverse complement strand
CATCGTCAGGGCGGGCGATCCATACCAGGAACAGATTGCGCGTTCGACCGCGGCGGTTGTTGCCGCTCTGGCCAGCATGACGGGCACAACGGAAGACCACCAGATATGTTTTCAGTCGCGTGCCACCCCGCAGAAATGGCTCGAACCGTCCACGGAGCAGGCCCTCGAACGTGCCGCGACCGATAACGTTGCAGTCATCGTGATACCCATTGCCTTCGTCTCCGAGCACATCGAAACGCTGGTTGAACTCGATATCGAGTACCGGGAAATCGCGCACACGCTTCGTCTGCCGGGGTATTACCGCGTACCAACACCCAACGACGACCCGATTTTTATCGAGGCACTTGGGGCCATCGCTCGCAGAGCGCTCGCCCGTCGCGTGGGGCTCTGCTCGAATGAAGGGCACCGCGCCTGTTCCGAGAGCCATCGAGGTTGTCCGTGGTCACGGTATCCCGAGCCTGCAGCACCATGAGTGAGCGTCCGTTCCTGATCATTTTTGATTGTGATGGTGTCCTGATCGACAGCGAGGCCATAGCTTCGCGAGTCGTTGCCGGTCATCTTGCTGAACTGGGGTGGGAAATGACAGCGGAAGAGGCCAGATCATGCTTCATCGGCATGTCTCTTGCACCGATGCGGGAGCTCATCGAAGCGCGACTGGCGCGCCCCGTACCGGCAGCGTGGATGAATGCCCTTGTCGAAAAGCTGATCCTCGCCATGGACCAGGAAGCCGAGCCGATCGAAGGCGCGCGCAAGGTCCTCGAGGAGCTGAATGCACGGGGCGTCAACTGGCGAGTTGCTTCCAATTCTGCCGACCCTGAAATGGATGTGAAATTTGCCCGTACCGGCCTGGCCGATCTTGTTGCCGGACGGACGCACAGCGCGCCCCGCCTTGCCGCTCAAGGCGGACGGCCAAAACCCGCTCCGGATGTTTTTCTCGACGCTGCCCGTGCTGAAAAAATGGACCCGGAAGATTGTGTCGTCATCGAGGATTCAATCCCGGGGATCACGGGTGCGGTTGCCGCCGGGATGACCGTTTTTGCCCTTTCACAACACGGGCCGGACGATATTCTCCTTGAAGCAGGCGCAAGCCATGTCCTGCGGCGCCTGGACGAGGTTCTTGACCTTCTTCCCGTTCCATTCGAAGCTCCGGCATGACCATCGCAGCGCTTGCACCCTTCTACCGTTGGGAACTTGCTTTTCACGTTATTTCCGTGATCGCGTGGATGGCCGCCCTCTTCTATCTTCCACGCCTCTACGTCTATCATTGCCAGGTGACGCCGGGATCCGCGGAATCCGCCCGCTTCAAGGTGATGGAGCGTCGCCTGCTGAAGCAGATCGCAACACCCGCAATGCTGTCATCCTGGTTTTTCGGCGTCCTGTTGATCCTGACACCGGGCGCAATTTCCTGGAGCAGCGCCTGGTGGGGTATCAAGTTCCTTTGTGTCATCCTCATGAGCGGGTTCCACGGTGCTCTCTCCAAATGGCGGAAGGACTTTCTCGACGACCGGAACACGAAGTCGGAGAGGTTTTACAGGATTGCCAATGAGATCCCGACTGTCCTAATGGTGATCATTGTCATCATGGTCGTCGTCAAGCCGTAGTCAACAGCACAGGGGTGTACGTCATATCGATGAAGGACCGACCGAAGCGCCGTAGCGAATGGCTGCGCCTGTTCCGCGAGTTCGGTTCCGCTTCGGGAGGAAACATCCCTGCGTCCTCCTCGCATCGCGGTGGGATGAAAAGCGGCCAGGCCCTGTTAAAGTCAAACGGTTTGAAAAAATGACGGAGCCCCTCGAACCAGCTACCCTGAAACCCCGCTTTGAGGACCCTATGGACAGCTTTCCCGATAGTACTGAAACTCCTGAGGGAGAATTCCAGGATCGGCGTCAGGCCCCACGACGCGCCGTTATCGGTCGCGCCCGTCTGATTCTCGCCACAGCCGACAGCGGTGGCCAGGAGCATTGTTACGACTGCGTCGTTCTCGAATCGTCGGATCGTGGCTGTCGTATCGCCGCAGACTTTATTCCGCCCATCAAGGGCCTCTTCACGATCGAGTTCGCCGGGGGAGCGCGAAGCCAGGCCGTTGTCCGTTGGGCGGAAACCAACGAACTCGGTCTCGAACTCGTCGAGACGGATCGCCCGTCTCTGGCTTCTGACCCGGAATAAGCGGAAAGTTGCGAAGCCGCCGTGGCCGTTGGCGTTGTCATCCTCCCAAGGCCTGCGAGTGCAGGTGGGCGCCGGGTACCGAAACCACGATTCCGGCAGAGCCAGCTCCCTGAGAGAACTTATTGGCCCCGGGGATGTGCTGCCTGACGCACCGGGCAGCCTCGCATCGTTTATTTAGGAGTTCTCGAGGTCTGCCGCAATCTCTTCGGCCCGTGCCGCCACCCGACGCAGCCGCGCGCGCCGCCGGTCAGCCTCGGAATCGATTTCTCCGGCGGATTTGGCACCGTCCTTCGTGCCGCCACTCAGCGCCAGCCTGGTGTCGTGGAGCTCGTCGGCGAGGAGCAGTGCCGACAGGGCGAGCAATCGTGCCTCGCCGGTCTGGTTGCCGAGAGCCTTGATGCTTGCGATCCGCCGATCCACTTCCGCAGCCATCTCGGTGAGATGCTGCTCCTGACCATCTTCGCAGCCAACCGGATAGCTGAAACCGTTGATGCGGATTGTAACCTGCGCCATGCCTACTGTCCTCCGTCCGGTTCGATCTCTGCCAAGGTGTGGCGCAGTCTTGCAATGGCCTGATCGAGGGTGGCTGCTATCCGCGTTGGGTCCAGGCGACTGCGTGCAGCGCCGCGGTGGGCCGCAATACTGGCCAGGGCGGTCTCGAGCCGTTCGAGCGTGTCGGCTTCGCTTTCGGATTCAGACATAGATACGTTATTAGGCATTTTTGTGCCGGATGGAAGTCTCGGAGTTGGCGGAACGCCTGTTCGTTTCCGTTGGACTGCAGTAGTTCCGTCTGGAACACCGGGCGTTACCGTATCGCGACACATTGGAGCAACCACAACGAATGCACGCTATTTATGCCGATCTCGCCCCATGGATCGCGACCTATGGCAGTGCGCTGGTGTTTGTCGTCGTCATGCTGGAAGCCTTCGGTGTGCCGCTTCCGGGCGAGACAGCGCTGGTCTCGGCAGCGCTTTATGCGGTGTCGACGCACCGGATCGACATCTTCATCCTGCTGATCAGCGCCGCGGCTGGCGCCACGATCGGTGGCATGATAGGTTACTGGATCGGTCGCACGGCCGGTCATGCCGTCCTGCTCAAATACGGAGCGCGCATCGGCCTCAGTGAGAGGCGCCTTGTCGCCGGTGAATATCTGTTCGCCCATCATGGTGGCAAGATCGTCTTTTTCGGGCGGTTCTTCGCGATTCTTCGCGCTGCCGCCGCTCTTCTGGCTGGTGCAAACATCATGCGATGGCGCCATTTTCTCGCCACCCAGATCCTTGCATCGATCGTGTGGTCGATCGTCTACGGGGGAGGCGCCTATGTGTTTGGAAAGGAGATCACCCATCTGAGTGGTCCCGTTTCAACGGTCATCGTCGGCATCGGCATTCTGACGGGGATCGGTATTGTCCTGTTTGCTCACCGCCAGGGCAGGCGCATCGAACGCCTAGCGGCCATCCGGGCGCGACGTCCACGTCCATGACGCGGCTCGTCATCGCAGGTCTTGGCTACACCGGCAGGGCCGCGG
>JAKAXS010000015.1 GCA_021816505.1 Pseudomonadota bacterium | reverse complement strand
GATCTTGGCCTCGTTGCCCGAGGCATACGTCTTGATGCGGGCTTCCTTCTCGGCTGCGGAAATGCTGGGCGCTGTGTCAGCAGCCGGTTCCTCGCCGCGGTCTCGCCGCGGCAGAGCCACGACCTTGTCCGACGCAGTGGCGGCGGCCGTACGCTGTTCTTCAGCGGCGCGGCGGGCACGCTGTTCCAGCCGCGTGTCGTCGTCGTTGGTGCGGCGGCCCAGGACACTGCGCAGTTTGAAGATCGCGACCACGGCGGCGATCAGGGCGATCAGGGTAAACAGATCAATCGTGCCATTCATTTCTGGCGGCTTTCCCGGAAAAGAGCAGAGGCGACTACAACGGCATGTAGGGCTGGCGTGACGTCAAGTCCAGCCATGCGTCGCTTGCGCCTGCTTGAAACGTAGTGACTTCAACTTAGGGCACAAACCGGGCGAAGCCAACCCATCACCGGCTGACCATGATCGCCCGTGGGTATTGGGCCAAAGCTGAAGGCGCCTGTCACAGCAGCCAGTACATTGCGGCAGGACTGAGGGCGTGCTAGCCAGCGCGCCTGCAGGGTGGAACGTCATAACTAACAATAGGCTGATGAGATGGCAGACGGCACGAACGGTTCGAACGGAAAGTCGGCAGAAGCCGCCGCCGGTACAGCACCCGAGCAGACACAGGTGCAGGTCCAGCTCGTCGGGCAGTACATCAAGGATCTCTCCTTCGAGAATCCCAACGTCGGCAAGATGGTGGAAGCCCGCGGCGAAAATCCGGACCTGAAGTTCGAAATCAACGTTGCCGCCAAGCGCGTCGGCCAGGACATGTATGAAAGCGCCATCCAATTTCGCAGCAACGCGTCTGCCAAGGTCGGCGTGATCTACGATCTGGAGCTCGAGTACGCAGGCTTGTTTCGCATCCAGAACATTCCGGAAGAGGCACTCGAACCGTTCCTGCTGGTGAACTGTCCGACGCTGATCTTCCCCTTCCTGCGCCGCATCGTGGCGGACGTGACGCGCGACGGCGGGTTCCCGCCGCTGATGCTGGACCCGATGGATTTCGGCGCCCTCTTCATGCGCCGCAAGCAGCAGGAAGCCGCGAGCAAGGCGAAATCGTAAGTTCGCCTTGGCCGATGATTGCCGCGAGCCTCTAGCTCGCCGGCTCGACAGGCACCGGCAGGTACTGCAGCCAGATGGCGTTCGCGCCGAGGGTGGCGACGAAGGCGGCATGCGCCGCCTCGTCCTCCTGCGTCAACCGGGAAGGAAGCGGCGTCGGGCGTTGCGCGGCGCGCCCAGCCTGGCCAGAAGTCACGACGTTGGCTGCCGAAGCCGAGCCGAGCGTCAATGCGCCCTGGCGTTCTCCGAGAAGCTCGAGATAGACCTCAGCCAGCAGCACGCTGTCCATCAGCGCGCCGTGCTTGACGCGCATGGTGTTGTCGACGCCGTAGCGCTTGCACAGCGCATCGAGGCTGTTGGGACCAGAGGGATGCTTGCGCCGAGCAAGCGCCAGCGTATCGGTCACCCGGTCCATCGTCAGCGCCGGCTTGCCGACGCGTTCGAGTTCGAAATTCAGAAAGCCGATGTCGAACGACGCGTTGTGAATGACCAGGTGCGCGTCGGCAATGAACGCGAGAAACTCGTCGGCGAGCGCTGAGAAGAGCGGCTTGTCGAGAAGAAACTCGGTCGCGATCCCATGCACGGCCTGCGCTTCGGCGGGCACGTCGCGCTCGGGATTGATGAAGACGTGATACTCGCGCCCCGTGGGATAGCGATTGATCAGCTCCACGCAGCCGATTTCGATCAGGCGGTCGCCGCCGCGCGGATTGAGGCCTGTCGTTTCGGTGTCGAGCACAATTTCGCGCATAAGAATGTCCATCAACGAACGCGAAACCGGGTCACTGCCAGTGCTTGGCGAACGCCTGTCCCGGCCGCTCGCGAAGCAGTGCCACGAGCTTATCGACTTGGGCTTCCGTATTGGTGATCGTCCCGCCCGTATCCACAATGAAGTCGGCGCGGCGCCGCTTTTCGGCGTCGGGCATCTGGCGCGACAACAGCTTGTCGAGTTTCTCGGCCGTCATGCCCGGCCGTTCCAGCACGCGCTTGGCTTGAAGCAGCGCCGGAGCGCTGACGACGGCCACGGCATCGACCAGCGCTTCGAACTTAGTTTCGTAGAGCAACGGCACTTCGAGCACGACGAGCGATGCGCCCATCTGCGCATGCCGATGCAGGAACTCGGCTTCGAGGCCGCGCACCAGGGGATGCACGATAGTCTCCAGCTCCGCAAATCTTTCCGGCGCGGCTATCAGTAACGCGCTCAGTTTCTCGCGATCGACACGGCCGGCCGCGGTGGTGCCGGGAAACGCGCGTTCGATATGCGGGACGGCCGTTCCGGCGTAGAGATCGTGCACGGCGAGATCGGCGTCGAATACGGGAACGTCGTTGTGACGAAAACGCGCCGCGGCCGTGGACTTGCCCATGCCGATCGAGCCGGTGAGGCCGAGCAGGTACATCAGCTCGCCCTCACGTCGGCGGCGATCAGATCATAGAGTTCGTCCGTCACGACAGGCCGCTTGCCGAACCAGCGCTCGAATCCCGGGACGGCCTGATGCAGCAACATGCCGAGACCATCGACGGTCGTCAGGCCGGCGGCGCGTGCGGATCGCAACAACTCGGTCTCGAGCGGCACGTAGACGATATCGGCCACGACGCATGACGCGTGAAGCCTGGTTGCGTCGATGTCGAGATGGCCTTCGCCCTTCATGCCGACACTGGTGGTGTTGACGAGAACACAGCAATCCGCCGCGTGCGCATTGCGCTGATCCCAATCAAATGCGCGAACCTTCGCGCCGAAATGCGCGGCAAGGTCGTCGGCCCGCGCGCGGGAGCGGTTGAACACCCGCACCTGCGCAACGCCGGCTTCGAGAAATCCATGAACGATCGCGCGCGCCGCACCGCCGGCGCCGAGCACGGCAACCGGTGCATCACGGCGCTGCCACTGAGGCGCGCGTGCGGCGAGGTACGTCATGAACCCGTACGTGTCGGTGTTGGCCGCGTGCAGGCGCCCGCCTTCGAGCCAGAGCGTGTTGGCGGCACCCACCGCCACGGCGGACGCATGCTTCTCATTGGCGATGCGGAACGCGGCTTCCTTATGCGGCACGGTGACATTGCAGCCGGCGAACCCTTCAGCGGCCAGCGATCGCAGGAACCGTTCGACGTCCTGCGGCTCCACCGGCACGCGCGTGTAGGTTCCGGCGATACCGAAAGCCTTGAGCCAGTAGCCGTGAATGAGCGGCGAGCGCGAATGCGCGATGGGCCAGCCGATAACGCCTGCGTTCGTCATGCCGCGATGGCTCCACGCGTGCGCAACTGCGCCAGCAACGGCAGCAGCGGCATTCCGAGAATGGTGAAGTGATCGCCCTCGATGCGGTCGAACAACTGGATCCCGAGCCCTTCGATTTGATACGCGCCGACGCACTGATGCACGCCATCGCCGGCCGCATCGACATAGCGTTCGATGGCCGGTGCCGTCAAAGGACGCATGGTGAGGCGCGCCGTATCGCTGTTCGACCACAGGACGATGCCGTTCTGTGCCAAGGCGACGGCGGAATGCAAGGCATGCGTCCGTCCGCTCAACCTTTCCAGTGACGCGCGTACGCCGGCGGCATCGCCCGGCTTCGTCAGGAGGTCGCCTTCGATGTCCAGAACCTGATCGGAGCCGATCACCAGCGCGTCTGGCTGCTGCTGGCTGACAGCCGCCGCCTTGGCCGCCGCGAGTTCCGCCGCGATCTCGACGGGGCCGATATCCGCGTTGTCTGCGACGAGAGCCTGACGGAGGTGCTCTTCGTCGATCGTGGCCGGCATCACGTCGAACACGACACCGGCGGCCTGCAGCATCGCGCGGCGCGCGGCGCTGCCCGACGCCAGGATCACGGCCGTCGCCTCAGACATGCTCGCCACCGGTTGCTTCGCCGACCAGCGGCTTGCGATCGTGCATCATGCGGATGATGCTGGCCGCAGTTTCCTCGATCGAGCGGCGCGTCACGTCGATCACGGGCCAGCCGTGTTGCGCGCACAGCTTGCGCGAGAAGGCGATCTCCGCGGTGATGACCGTGCGGTCCACGTAGTCGTCGATGTTGCGGTCCGTCAGCATCATCACGCGATTGCGGCGCACCTCGGAAATCCGGTCGGCGCTGGCCACCAGGCACACGACGAAGGCGCTGTGCGGTTGCAACAGAATTTCCGGAAACGGCAAGGCCGGAACGATCGGCACGTTGGCCGTCTTGTAGCCGCGCTGCGCCAGATAAATCGACGTGGGCGTTTTCGACGTGCGGGAAATGCCGAGCAGTATGATGTCGGCGTCGCTGGGGTTGTCGGGCAGCCGGCCGTCGTCATGCGCCATCGTGAAGTTCAACGCGTCGATGCGCCGGAAATAGTCCTGGTCGAGCACGTGCTGGCCGGCGACCGTCGGGGTCTGCGGGGCACCAAGGTACGATTCGAACACCTGCATCACCGGTTTCAGCACGGGATGGCACGGAACCGCCAGCTCGCGGCATCGTTGCTCCAGCTCGGCCGACAGGTCCTCGTTGACGACGGTGTAAAGCACGATGCCGGGCGCCTGCTCGATCTCCTGCAGGACGCGGCGCAGCTGACGCGGCGTTCTCACCAGCGGGTGGAGGTGCTCGATCGGGCGCACCTCCGCATACTGAACGGATGCGGCCTTCGCGATCGTCGTTAGTGTCTCGCCCGTGGCGTCGGACACCAAATGTAGATGGAAGAAGCTCGGCAGCTTGTGGGACATCTTGTTGAGAACCGTCCGAGTTATCCAAGGCCCTAGCCGGGTCGCCGTTGCAACCAACCGTGGCCTGACCGCTTATCCAAGGTGATACCCACATTTCAGCCAGAGCGAATGAAAATTCGCGACAAATGCCGCTCCCGTGGACGGCTTGGCCGCTCCCGGCGAACATATGCGGGCTGTCCACAGGCTCTCCCCATCGCTTGCAGAGACATGCCGGCGCGCAATCGATTGACTCCGCTGGCAAGATTTGGCCCTAGTGGCTCCTGCTCGGCGAATAGCACGAGATCTTGCCCTGCGGCTTTCCCCAACTTGGTAAGCCTGTAGACGGCGTGGACGAAGCGGAAATCACCGCAATCCATGCCGGTAAGAAGAAGAATAAAAAGACTCTAGACTCTCTTTTCATAGATTGAAGATTTGCGATGGGACGAAGCGCTGAGGTCGCCATGGGCGTTGAGCCAACTCGACGGATGATGCAGGTGCTTGCCGGGCAGGCGCTCGATCCGCCGCCCGTCTGGTTGATGCGGCAGGCCGGGCGCTACCTGCCGGAGTATCGCGCCACGCGAGAGACGGCCGGCGGCTTTCTCGACCTGTGCTACACGCCGAAACTCGCCGCCGAAGTGACGCTGCAGCCCATCCGGCGCTACGCCTTCGACGCGGCGATCCTGTTTTCCGACATCCTCGTCGTCCCCGACGCGCTGGGCCAGCATGTCCGCTTCGTCGAGGGCGAAGGCCCGCGCCTGGATGCGCTGGCATCTGCCGACGACATCGCGCGGCTCGACCCCGTGGCGACGGCGAAGAAATTTTCCATCGTCTGCGAGACGGTGGCGCGCCTGCGGTCCGATCTGCCGGCCGAGACGACGCTGATCGGCTTTTGCGGCGCGCCGTGGACGGTGGCGACGTACATGATCGGCGGCCGCGGTTCGCCCGACCAGGCGGCGGCGCGACTGTTCGCGTACCGCCAGCCTGAGGCTTTCGCTCGCCTGATGGACTTGCTGGTCGATGTTTCGGTCGATTACCTGTCGCAGCAAATTTCGGCTGGCGCCGATTGCGTGCAGATTTTCGATAGCTGGGCCGGGAGCTTACCCGACGATGAGTTCGCGCGCTGGGTCGTGGCGCCCACGAAGCGGATGGTCGCGGCGCTCGAATCGCGGCATCAAGGGGTGCCGGTGATCGGCTTTCCGCGTGGGGCGGGGGCGAATGCGGCGCGCTATGTGCGGGAGACGGGCGTGACTGCGATCGGGTGCGACACGGCCGAGCCGCTGGGAGCGATGCGCAATCTGGCGCAGATGCGGCGCAAGGCCAGTGGCGCCATCGCAGCGCAGGGCAACCTCGACCCGCTGTTGTTGGTAAGCGGTGGAGAAGCTCTGGATCGCCGTGTGGACGAGATTCTCGAGGCGATGGACGGCGTGCCGTTTATCTTCAACCTGGGCCACGGAATCGTGCCTCAGACGCCGCCGGAGAATGTTAGCCGCCTGGTCAACAGGGTGCGCGGCGACGGAGCGTAGGCCCCATGCTGTGGCTGAAAGCATTTCACGTCATGGCCGTGATCGCCTGGATGGCGGGGATGTTCTACCTGCCGCGGTTGTTCGTCTATCACGCCGATGCCAAGCCCGGCTCCGAGACATCGGAGACCTTCAAGGTGATGGAGCAGCGTCTCCTGCACATCATCATGCGGCCGGCGATCATCGCGGTGTGGCTGTCGGGCCTGGGGCTGGCCTATCTGGGCGGCTATTGGGCCGACGGCTGGTTCCACGCCAAGTTCGCCCTGGTGCTGGCCATGAGCGCCCTGCACGGCTTCATGGCGGGCTGCGTGAAGCGGTTCGCCGCCGACCAGAACACTCGCGACGGACGCTTCTACCGCATCCTTAACGAGGCCCCGACGGTGCTGATGGCCGCCATCGTGTTGCTCGTCATTCTCAAGCCGTTCTGAGTTGATGTTGGGCGGTACGGAAAGCCCTTTTAGGGCGACACGACTTCTGCTATAAGCTTGTTATTCCCCACAACTCGTGGCCTCCCCGGTTTGCGAGTTTGGCTGTCGGATCGCCTGCAAGGCGCCGCGGCCACGACGGCCTGGCGACCGCCGGGCCACCACCGCCCGAACTCCCCCCACCCAAATTCCAACCCACACGTCGCAACGCAACCACATCCAAAGTCAAACGTTGCAAGGCCATCTGGAGCCGTTTTTCATGACACAAATGAAGCTCGAGGACATCAAGGAGAAGTCCCCGACCGAGCTGTTGAGCTTCGCAGAGGAGCACGGCGTGGAGAACGCCAGTACGCTGCGCAAACAAGAGCTCATGTTCGCGACGCTGAAGAAGCTCGCGGAAAAGGATGTCGACATCACCGGCGTCGGCGTCGTCGAAGTGCTGCAGGACGGCTTCGGCTTCCTGCGCTCGCCCGACGCGAACTATCTGCCGGGACCGGACGACATCTACATTTCGCCTTCCCAGATCCGCCGGTTTGCCTTGCGCACCGGCGACACGGTCGAGGGCCAGATCCGCAGTCCCAAGGAAGGCGAACGCTATTTCGCCCTGCTGAAGGTGAACCTCATCAACTTCGAGGAGCCTGAGGCTGCCAAGCACAAGATCCACTTCGACAACCTGACGCCGCTCTATCCTACGCAGTGGCTGAAGATGGAAATCGAAGATCCGACGGTGAAAGATTTCTCACCGCGCGTCATCGACATCGTCTCGCCGCTCGGCAAGGGGCAGCGCGGCTTGATCGTCGCGCCGCCGCGCACCGGCAAGACGGTGCTGCTGCAGAACATCGCGCATTCGATCACCGCCAATCATCCCGAGTGCTACCTGATCGTTCTGCTGATCGACGAGCGCCCGGAAGAAGTGACGGACATGCAGCGCTCGGTGAAGGGCGAGGTCATCGCCTCGACGTTCGACGAGCCGCCGTCGCGCCACGTGCAAGTTTCCGAAATGGTCATCGAGAAGGCCAAACGCCTCGTCGAGCACAAGCGCGACGTGGTGATCCTGCTGGACTCGATCACGCGTCTCGGCCGCGCCTACAACACCGTGGTGCCGTCGTCGGGCAAGGTGCTGACGGGCGGCGTGGACTCGAATGCGTTGCAGCGGCCGAAGCGCTTCTTCGGCGCGGCGCGCAACATCGAAGAGGGCGGATCGCTGACGATCATCGCCACCGCGCTGATCGATACCGGCTCGCGCATGGACGAAGTGATCTTCGAAGAATTCAAGGGCACGGGTAACTCGGAAATCATCCTGGACCGCAAGGTCTCCGACAAGCGCGTGTTTCCCGCGATCGACGTTTCGCGCTCCGGCACGCGCAAGGAAGACCTGCTCGTTCCGCGCGACCAGCTCAAGAAGGTCTACGTACTCCGCCGCATCCTCAACCCGATGGGCACGATGGACGGCATCGAGTTCCTCATCGACAAGCTGCGGTCGACCAAGACCAACGGCGAATTCTTCTCGTCGATGAATACGTAGGCGAGATAGCCGAGATACGGAAAAGGCCGCAGCGATGCGGCCTTTTTTGTTTCGAAATGCACGGCTCTGGCGCTTAAAGCCCGATCACGTATTCCTTGGTGATCGTTTCGAGCACCTCCCATGTGCCCTTGAAGCCCGGGCGGATGACGAAGCTGTCGCCGGCCTTCAGCGTGTGCGCTTGGCCACCGTCTTCCGTGATGATCGAGACGCCGGAGCGGATGTGGACGTATTCCCACTCCTCGTAGGCGATGCGCCATTTGCCGGGCGTCGATTCCCAAACGCCGGTGAAGAGCTTGCCGTCGCGGTCTTCCAGGTTCCACGCGCGGAACTTCGGGTTACCGGAGATCAGGCGGTCGGGTGTGGGCTCGTCATGCTCCGGCGTGATGCCGGCGATGTCGAACTTGAAAAAGGTGGCGGTCATTGTTCCTCGTTTGTCATCACACGTGAGCGCTCTGCGAACCATCAGCTCTACCGTGTCGTAACGCCGTACGCAAAAGGCCGCTGAGATACAGCGGCCTTTGAAGCGTTACCTCCGTCGCCTGGCGGCCTACTCCGCCGGTGACAGGTTGCCGTAGTCGCCTTCGTCCTGACTGCGCGGCTTGTCGCGCTTGGCGCCGTGGTCGGGCTCGAAGGGCAGGACCAGCTGATCCTTGTAGACCTGGGGGAAGTGCGGGCGGTCCTGGATGCCGATGTCGCCGGCGACAGGTGCCGTCGGGCTGTCCATGCGGAACGAGCCCAGAAGCTTGTCCCACACCGTGAAGAACAAGCCGAAGTTCACGTCGCCCTCACCGTGCCAGTTCACGTGATGCAGCCGGTGCACCGGGCCGATGGCGAGCCAGTTGCGGAAGGGGCCCAGTACGTAGTCGACGTTGGAATGCTGGACGACGAGCTGGATCGAAATCGCGAGCGCGAGAAGCACGGCGACTTCCTGCGTCATGCCGGCGATCAGCAGCGGCAGCGTTCCGATCGTCAGGTCGAGCGTCTGATGCAGCGGGTGGCGAACCAGGCCGTTGAAGCCATAGAGACGATTGACGCCGTGATGGACCGCATGCAGGCGCCACATCCAGCCGATGCGATGGCTCCAATAGTGGATCACGCTCATGCAGCAGTCGGCGACCACGATGGCGGTCAGCACCTGAAGGGCGAGCGGCCAGTGCGTGGGCCAGATGCCTTCCCACGGCCGGAACATGGCGATGATGGGCAGGATGGCGAGCGCGGTGAGATTGTTGAATTCGTAGACGAGGCCGTGCGTCACGTCCTTCGCGACGTCGTCGTGCGCGTGGTTCCACTCTTCTTCGTAGGGAAGAACCCGCTCCATCGCGAAGGCGAGCACGAAAGCCGTCAGACCGATCGGCGCCGTCCACCAAAGAGAGTGACCATGCTGCACGAGGTAGATGGCGAGACCGTTGAGGCCAAGGAGCATGACCGGCACATAGCCGTATCGAGCGAACGCGCGAACCAAACTCATGTCCTCACTCCACGCAATTGATGCCGCAGCCAAAGTGGCCGGCATTCGTTGGGCACCTCCGAGTCGGGAATCGTGAAACAGAGGGGCCGGGCTGTCAGTTCCGCACGAAAAATTATGCAGCGCACAATGTGACGGGCGGACAACGCGCAGCCTCGCCCGAGGCCGTCACGCTCCGAACGGTCTTAGCGCCAATTCGATAGGAAAACCAGATGTCTGCGACGATCAGTTGCGATATAGGTTTACTGATCCTAGCGATAAGCCAAGCTTAAGGCGACGTCTGCTCCGCTTCGCGGGACGCCCTTGAGAGACGGGCCAGTTCGGCGGCATCGGACACCTTCGCGTCTTCCAGCACGTCCTCGTCCACGTGTGCGGCGTGCCGCTCTTTTGGCGCATGGTCGACATGCAGAATACCGAGGGCTGTCGGTCGGCCCGTGTGCGGATCGGACGGCCCGTAGAGCCCCTCGACGACGACGCCTTTCTCCGCGTACTCGGGGTCGCGCAGCAGCAGCTCATGCAGCTTTTTCAGGTTGTAGTGGGGAACCGAAGCCATCAGGTGATGCGGCAGGTGGTAGTTCATGCCCCACGGCATCACGGCGAAATTGAACACCGGTCCCGTCATGAACACGCGTGAGTTGGTCATCTTCCCGCGGTCGGCATTTCCGTGCTGCAGCCACTCGCGCAGGATCATGAAGACCGGGAACGTCGAGAACAGCGGAAAGATCCAGTAGAGCGCGAAGTAGCCCCAGGCCTTCTGATAGCCGGTGAGGTCGATCGCCGTCAGCGCCGTGTAGAGGATCGCCATGAAGGTAAGGCGCGTCGTGAACAGCACGCGGTTTGAGAACACCGGTTCGACGCGGCTGCCCGGGTACCAGCTTTCCGGAACCAGAAGGTAGAAGGCCATCGCGGCCGCGTAGAGCGTGCCGATGGTTCCCAGAACGATGGGCGCGCTCACGCCCATGATCATTTGCACCAGAAGGATTGCCGGGACGAGCGCTGCGAACACGATGCCGATCGCGGCTGTCAACCAGTGGCCAGGCCGCTTGGGATCGCCGTACGGATTTTCGCCAAGGCCCAGCGCGCTGTAGCGCGCACGGGCGACCGTATAGCTGACCAGGTTGGGCAGCCACAGCAGACGAAGCAGTCCGCGCACCATTTCGACATGCGTCAACGGGAAGTCGAGCCAATGGCCGGACTGTTCGGCCTGGGCGAAATTCGGATCGCGCTCGGGATCGTTGACGAACTGATGATGCGAGAGGTGGTGCAGACGGAAGTGATGCGTCGAGGTGTAGATGGGGAAGGCCGCCAGCCAGTCCGACGCCACCTCGTTCAACGTGCGATTGGCGAAGAGATAGAAGTGCGTGCCTTCATGGATCGCGCCGCCGAGCTGATGCTGGCAGGCGCCGATGATGGTGATGGTGACGGCCGCGATCGGAATGACCCACAGCGCGCTATGGCCTGCGGCGCGCAGGGCGGCCTCGCCCCAGATCGCCAAGCCGATGCTGCCCGCGATCACGAACCAGTTCATGGCGAGGTAGCGCCAGTTGGTCCAGTTATCGCGTGCCTTGAGTGCGTTGATTTCGGCGACGGAGTAGCGCGCCGTTCGACGAACCGGCTCGCCGGTTGCGGTCTTACCGACAAACGCTTCGGGTTGTACCGTCACGGCATCGATCGTCATGGTGCGCTCCGTCTGGCCAATTGCTCACGAGGACGCAAACTGGCGTACGACGGTTGGCCGCGTACGACCGGAGATTCAGCCCGGTACAACTAGAGTTAAGGTGCTTCGCTCACGGCTTTCAAGCGGCTTCTGTGTTCTTTCCGCGCAGAGTTTTTAGCTGCTGTACGAATGTTTCAGCGACGGTGATCGGAAGCGAACATTTCGTGCCGAGGCATGCGAAAGCGGTGGCTCTGTCATCCTGATTCCGCTTCCCGGCGAGAGCCGGCGCGCCCGCGTCGAGGGCCGCGTTGCGCACGATCAGTTCGACGGCGCCGGGTAGCGAGATGCGGTGGAGCGCATCCACCATGTCGACCGCGCCGGCCGACGCCGTGCCTGCGAACAGCACGACGAGCTGCGGCGCGATGTGGTCCATGGCGCCGGCCAGCATGCCTGCGTGGCCGATCGGGTTGGTCGCGATGTCGGACGCGAACGCGTTGAGAAGTCGCGTCGCCTTGGCCGTGTACTCCGGCTTGCCGGTGAGAAGACCAAGGGCTGCGAAGGTCGCAAGCAAGATGGCGTTCGCGTTCGGCGTGGCATCGTCGGTGCCGGGCGTGAGTCGGACGATGACGTCGTCCGTGTCGTCGGCCGCCATGGCATAGCCGCGACCGTCGATCCAGTAGTGCGTGTCGAGCACGCCGACCCAGCGCTCCGCCGTGTCCAGGAAGCGTGCCTCGCCCGTCGCCTCGTAGAGACGGATCGCGGCCCAGATCATGTTGGCATAGTCGTTGGCCGTGGCGGGTGCCTTGGTCTTGCCGGCGCGATGCGAATGAAGGAGACGACCGTCTTTCGTCATGGTGTCCTCCACGAACAGGAAGGCGCGCTTGGCAGCATCCTGCCATTCAGGACGATCGAACACGGCGGAGGCCCTCGCGAGGGAGGCAATCAAGAGCCCGTTCCAGTCGGCCAGCACTTTGTCGTCGAAACCAGGACGAATGCGATCGGCACGCGCGGCCAGAAGTTTTTCGCGCAGCCCGCGCAAATGCGCCTCCGCCTCGATGCTTCCCAGCGCCTGGTTGTCGAGACGGTTGGGAATGTTGTGGCCTTCGAAGTTGCCGTCCTCCGTGATGTCGTAGGCGGCGGCGAAAATCTTGGCATCCTCCTCGCCGAGGATCTTGCGAACCTCCTGCAATGACCAGACGTAGAACTTGCCTTCCTCCCCTTCGCTGTCGGCATCGAGGGAAGACGCGAAGCCGCCACCGTCCGTCACCATTTCACGTGTGAGCCAGGTCACCGTCTCGTCGATGCGCTGGGCGAACAGCGGATCGTGCGTCTCGCGCCAGACCTCCGTCAGCAGGTCGAGCAGCAGCGCGTTGTCGTAGAGCATCTTCTCGAAGTGCGGCACCAGCCAGCGCTCGTCGACGGAATAGCGCGCGAAGCCGCCGCCGATGTGATCGTAGATGCCGCCCTGGCAGATGTTGCGCAGCGTGTTGATCCCGGCTTCCTTGGACGCTGCGTGATCGTAGCGAACGGCGCCGCGCCACAGCAGCCAGAAGAAGCTCCACTGCGGAAACTTCGGCGCGCCGTTCAGGCCGCCGTGCGTGACGTCCACCGCGCGGACCATCCGCTTGGTCAGGTCCTCCAGCAGCGCGTCGTCGATGACGATCGACTTGCCGGTGTCACCTGATCGCGCCAGCGCGTTCATCAGGATCGTCGCGTTGTGCACGACGTCGTCATGCTGGTCGCGATGGATGGTGGCGACGCGGCGCAGGACATCTTTGAACGCGGGACGGCCGAAACCGCTCTCCTTCGGGAAGTATGTTCCGCCCCAGAACGGGCGCGCGTCGGTATCCAGAAACATCGTCAGCGGCCAGCCGCCCTGCTGACCGAGCTTGTGCAGCGCGCCCATGTAGATCGCGTCGATGTCGGGACGCTCTTCGCGATCGACTTTGATGTTCACGAACAGCTCGTTCATGACGTCGGCCGTCGCCTGGTCTTCGAAGCTCTCGTGCGCCATCACGTGGCACCAATGGCAAGCGGCATATCCGACGGAGAGGAGGATCGGCTTGTTGGTGCGCTTGGCTTCCTCCAGCGCGTCCGGTCCCCATGCCCACCAATGCACGGGGTTGTCCTGATGCTGGAGAAGATACGGGCTCGTTTCATGCGGCAGACGGTTTTCGCTCATGGGGAGATCTTTATTTCACGTGAATCATTTTGGGGAGGATCGCGTTGGACGCCGCCCCGCTGACAGGATAATCGAACTTGCAAGTGTCCTGTTCCGCGTAACGACCGTCCTGTCCGAGTAGCGTATGTCGTCAGAGCCTTCCCATAAAGCGACGATCTTCGCGCTGTCGAGCGCGCCGGGCCGCGCGGGCGTCGCGATCGTCCGCGTTTCCGGTCCGCAGGCGGGAATGGTGCTCAACGTGATGACGCCGCAGCGTCCGAAGCCGCGGGTCGCCGGTGGGCGCGTCATCAAGCATCCGCGAACCGGCGAGGCGCTCGATCGCGGCATCGTGCTGTGGTTCCCGCATCCGAACAGCTTCACGGGCGAGGACGTGGCCGAGCTGCAGCTTCACGGCGGCCGCGCGGTTGTCGCGGCGGTGCTTGCTGCGCTGGGCGACGTGCCGGGTCTGAGGATGGCCGAGCCCGGCGAGTTCGCGCGACGCGCATTCGACAACGGCAAGATCGATCTCGCGCAGGCCGAGGGGCTGGCCGATCTCATCGATGCAGAGACGGAAGGCCAGCGGCGCCAGGCGCTGCGACAGGCGGGCGGGGCGCTGTCTTCGCTCTACGAGAGCTGGCGCAGGTCGTTGATCGACGCCAGCGCGCTGACGGAAGCCGCCATCGATTTTTCCGACGAGGGCGATGTCGGCGAGCGGTCGTTCCAGCAGGCGCGCGGCATCGTGGAAACGTTGCTGGCCGCCATCCGCCATCACCTCGACGACGGTCACCGGGGCGAGATCCTGCGCGACGGGTTTCACGTCGTGCTGGCGGGCGCGCCGAACGTCGGCAAGTCGAGCCTGCTGAACGCGCTCGCCCGGCGCGATGCGGCGATCGTCTCCGAGGAGGCGGGAACCACGCGCGACATCATCGAAGTGCGGTTGGATCTCGGCGGTGTGCCGGTGGTCGTCTCCGACACCGCAGGTATTCGCGAGGCAGGCGGTGCCGTGGAGCGCGAGGGCATCCGCCGGACACTGGTACGTGCCAGCGGGGCGGACCTGATCGTCTGGGTGACGGCGCCAGAGGATCCGCAGCACACGCCGCCGGAGGAACTGCGCGATCTGGCGGATCGCACCCTGCTGGTGCTCAACAAGGCGGACCTCGTGGGGCTCCTCAGCGGCCGGGAAGACCGGGGACAGCTTTCGCTCGGCGTGGATAACGCTGGTGTGCTGCTGCCGGACGACATGCTGGCGATCTCGGCCAAGACGGGGGCGGGGACGAGTGAGCTGGTGGAACGCCTGGCGGGAATCGCACTGGAGCGAGCGGGCAGCGGCGAGGAGCCGGCGATCACGCAGGTCCGTCACCGCAGGCTGATCGAGGCCTGCGCCGGGCACCTTGAGACGTTCCTGCGAGATGATCCCAATATGCTGGAGGTTCGAGCGGAGGATCTCAGAGCGGCCGTCGCAAGCTTGGGGAGGATTACCGGGCGCGTCGACGTCGAGGACGTTCTGGATCAAGTCTTCGCTAGATTCTGCATCGGCAAATAACTTGTAGTGACTCCCGTTTCACGTGAAACGAATACTTAACGGATGACTCCGTCGACTCTAGACTCAAGCGTTTTGACTCAGTTTTGGATTCAACTTGGACTCGGAATCCCCCACCGTTTGACTCTGACGGGCGATGTTTCCCTCTCCCCGTCCTTTATGGGGAGAGGGAGGCTCGTCTGTCTTGCGACCCTCCTGCTTAACCAGGAGGATGATGTCGCAAGCCTCCTGCGACGGCTTCCGCTTGCTTGCTGAGGTCCTGTTTTCTATTGGATGGGCATGAGCAGGATGAGTTTCGACGTCATCGTTGTCGGCGGCGGCCATGCCGGTACGGAGGCTGCGGCTGCGGCTGCGCGCATGGGCGCCAGCACGGCCCTCGTCACGCACAAGGCGGCCACCATCGGCGAGATGTCCTGCAATCCGGCCATCGGCGGGCTGGGCAAGGGCCATCTGGTGCGCG
>JAKAXS010000396.1 GCA_021816505.1 Pseudomonadota bacterium | reverse complement strand
GGCCTCGACGTCGACGGGGCGCTTTTGATCGATTTGGAGGGTGGCGAACGCCGCCGATGCACGTATGGTGACGTTACAATCAATGGCTGAACAAGGGCAGGCGGAGTTAGATGGTCGATAAGGGCGCGGGCGCCAAGGAGGGGCGCAAGCCGGTACAACACGACAGCGAACTGGTCATGGTAGCGCTAGGCGGCCTCGGCGAGGTCGGCATGAACGCGTACCTCTACGGCATCGGCCCGCCAGAAGAACGCGAGTGGCTGCTGGTGGATCTCGGCATCACCTTCCCGGAAGGCGACTGGGAACCGGGCGTCGACGTGATCCTGCCGGATCTGGCCTTCATCGAAGCCGAGAAGGCCTCCCTCAAGGGCATCGTCATCACCCACGCGCACGAGGACCACATCGGCGCCGTGCTGGAGCTGTGGGACAGGCTGCGCGCCCCCATCTACGTGACGCCGTTCAGCGCCGGCATGCTGAAGCCCAAGGTCGGCGAGATCGCACCCGGGCTGAAGCTCGACATCCGCGTCGTGCCCGTCGAAGGCCGTTTCAATGCCGGCCCGTTCGACGTCGAGCTTGTCAACATGGCGCACTCCATTCCGGAAGTCAGCGCGCTCGCCATCCGCACCAAGCACGGCACCGTGTTTCATACGGCCGACTGGAAGCTCGACGCCACGCCCGTCATCGGCGCGCCCACCAACGAGAAGCGCATCGCCGAGATCGGCGCGGAAGGCATTCTCGCGTTCGTCGGCGACAGCACCAACGCCATGCGCGACGGCCGTTCGCCGTCGGAAACGGAAGTGGCGCACTCGCTCCGCGACATCATCAAGCAGGCGAAGGATCGCGTCGTCGTCACGACGTTCGCTTCCAACGTCGGTCGCGTGAAGGCGGTCGCCGATGCCGCGCGTGCCTCCGGCCGCCGCCTCGTCATCGCCGGCCGCGCACTGCATCGCGCCATTCAGGTGGGCATGGAAACCGGCTATCTGCCGAAGGATTTCCAGTACCTCGATCAGCAGCAGTACTCCTACCTGCGCCGCGACGAGATCGTCTGCCTTTCGACAGGCAGCCAGGGCGAGCCGCGCGCCGCCATGGCGCGCCTGGCCCAGAACGAGCATCCCGACCTGTCGCTCGACAAGGGTGATCTCGTCATCTTTTCCTCGCGCACGATTCCCGGCAACGAGAAGCCGGTCGGGCGCATTCAGAACAGCCTGGCGATGATGGGCTGCGATGTACTGACGGACAACGAGGCTCTGGTGCACGTGACCGGCCATCCGCGCCGCGACGAGCTGCGCCAGATGTACGCGTGGACCAAACCACGGATCGCGATCCCCATGCATGGTGAAGCGCGCCATCTGCGCGAGCACGCCAAGCTCGCGCGCGAGTGCGGCGTGAAGGAAGTGCTGATCCTCACCAACGGCGAGATCGTGCGCCTGGCTCCCGGTCCGGCCCGGATCATCGACGACGCGCCGGTCGGCCGCCTTTATCGCGACGGCCGCCTGCTCGTGAACGCCGAGGACACGCCGGTGCGTGAGCGGCGCAAGCTGGCGGCGGTGGGCATCGTCGTCGTGGCGTTGACGATGACGCGCCGGGGCGACCTCTTGGGCGAGGCGCAGGTCGCGCTCGACGGCGTCCCCACCCAGAACGACGAGGGCGAGCCCATGATCGACCTCGCGCTGGATGCGGTGGACGGCTGCCTTGTCAGCATCCCGCCCGCCAGACGCAAGGATGGGGCCATGGTTAGCGAGGCGGTGCGCCGCTCGGTGCGTTCGGCCATCTCCCAGGCCTGGGGCAAGAAGCCCATTGTCAAAGTGCTTCTCAACGTGGTCGATACGCGCTGAAGCACCAAGAAACCCGCGCAGATTGGGAAGTTGCAAGATGATCGGACGCCTGAACCACGTTGCCATCGCCGTGAAGGACATCGCGGCCGCGACCGCCGTTTACAAGAACTCGCTCGGCGCCGTGATGACGGAGCCCACGCCTCAGCCGGAGCATGGCGTCACCGTCGTATTCGTCACCCTGCCCAACACCAAGATCGAGTTCCTCGAACCGTTGGGCGAGAACTCGCCGATCGCCAAGTTCCTGGAAAAGAACGCCGACGGCGGCATCCATCACATCTGCTACGAGGTGGACGACATCATCGAAGCGCGCGATCGCCTCAAGGCGCAGGGCGCGCGCGTGCTGGGCGACGGCAACCCCAAGATCGGCGCGCACGGCAAGCCCGTGCTGTTCCTGCATCCGAAGGATTTCTGCGGCACGCTCACCGAACTCGAGCAGGCGTAAGGACGGGCCATGTCGATCGCGCTCGGGATCGCGCTCTATTTCATGATCTGGTGGCTGACGCTGTTCGCGGTGCTGCCGTTCGGCGTGAGGACGCAGGCCGAGGCCGGCGATGTCGTGCCGGGCACGCCCGCCAGCGCGCCCGCCGCACCGCGCATCCTGCGCATCGTGCTGATCAACACCGTCGTCGCGAGCGTCGTGTTCGGCGCGCTGTTGCTGGTGCTGAGCTCGGGCCTCGTCAGCACCGAGCTGCCGCCCCCGCCGCCTCAGGTTACGCGCTGACGCCGCAACCCACAGACTGCATCACCACTTCGGTGCCTTCGTCGTCTTCTGCTGGAAGCCGGAGACGGCTCGTTCTATCGCGGCCGGATTGCGGTCCTCGACGTAGTAATCGCCCAGCACGAGGCGATCCATGTCGGTGCGCAGATAGCAGGAGATCGCTTCTTCCGGCCGGTTCACCACAGGCTCTTGCCGGTTGAACGAGGTGTTGAGGATGACGTGGATGCCCGTCAGCTTCGCGTATTCCGCGATCACGTCGTAGTAGCGCTGGTTCGCAGCACGATCGATGGTCTGGATGCGTCCGGTGCCGTCCACGTGCGCGGCCGCCGGAATGAGGTCCAGCTTGTCGGGCCGGATCTTCGGCGCCATCGTCATGAACGGGTCCGGCTGCGTGAACTCGAAATACTCCGACAGCTTTTCGATCAGCACCACCGGCGCGAACGGCCGGAACGCCTCGCGATGCTTGATACGCGCGTTGATGAGGTCCTTCATCTTGTTGGACCGTGCATCCGACAGGATCGACCGGTTGCCCAGCGCGCGCGGTCCCATCTCGAAGCGGCCCTGGAACCAGCCGACGATCTTCTGGTCGGCCAGATCGCGCGCCACCTGCTGCAGCAGCTCCTTCTCTTCCATTCGCTTGTAGCTGAGCCCGGCGGCATCCAGCGCGCGGATGATCTCCGCGTCGGTGTAGCCCTTGCCGTAGAAGGCATGCGTCAACACGAAGTTGCGCTTGGCGCCCAAGGTCTGGTGATGGTGATAGAGCGCTGAGCCGAGCGGCCCGCCGCTGTCCGACGCGATCGGCGGCACCCACACGGACTCGTAGTCGGTCTCGGCCAGGATTTTGCCGTTGGCAACGCAGTTGAGACCGACGCCGCCGCTGATGACGAGGTTCTTCGACGGGGCCGTCTTCGACAGGTGCCGCGCCATGTGCAGGATGGCATCTTCCACGACATGCTGGAGGCCGTAGGCGATGTCGCGCTGGCGATCGGTCACCGGATCGCCGGGGTTCCGGGCCGGGCCGAAGGCATCGTAGAACTTCGGCTTGAACGGTTTCAGGAAGCCGTGCGTGTCGTAGCTGATGTAGTCCGGATTGATGGCGATGCGCCCGCCGGGAAGCAGCTTGATGACGTCCTTGAATGCCTC
>JAKAXS010000395.1:2064-3703 GCA_021816505.1 Pseudomonadota bacterium | reverse complement strand
TGGTGATCTCCGACTTCGCGCAGGGCATCGCCGCCTATATCGGCGGTGGCCTGATCCTGGCCGGTCTGATCGGCTGGATGTGGCTGGCGCGCGGCATCACGTTCGACACGCTCGATCCCAAGCTGTTCGCGCTTCCGGGCTTCGGGTCCAAGGAAGGGCCGCTGTACCTCTTCAGTCTCATGTTCACCGGCGCGATCGGCGGCTGGTGCTGGCCCTACATCTTCGTGCGGATGTTCACGGCCGACGGCGTGAGCAGTCTGAAGAAATCGGCCGCCTTGGCGATCCCGCTGTCGCTGGTGTTCTGCGGGCTGTTGCTCATCTTCGGCATGCTGGCATCGCGCGTGCCGGGCGTTGCCGAGCATCCCAACGACGTCTGGTTCATCGTCAGCCAGGAGGCCGGCGGGCTGTGGCTTCTGGGCCTGGCGGGCGTCGTCGTGCTGGCAGCGTCCATGGGACATACCGACGGCAATATCCAGGCCACGGGCGCGCAGATCGCCAACGATCTCGTGGGCAACTACTGGAAGCTGGATCACGCCCAGCTGATCGTCATCGCCAAGATCGGCATGCTGGGATTGACCATCCTGTCGGCGTGGCTCGCGTGCCTCGATCTGCCGGCGTTGTTCTCGCTGGGCGTGCTCGCATACCAGGGCATCATCCAGCTCGCGGTGCCGCAGTTCCTCGGCATCTTCTGGAAGCGCGGCAACAAGTATGGCGCGATCGGCGGCATGCTCGTGGGCTTCGCAACAGCAGTGGCGCTGGAACTCGTGTATCCCGGTTACCTGCCTTGGGCGTATGGGCTGACGTCGGGTGCCGTGGCGCTGGTGGTGAACCTCGCCGTCTACGTCGCCGCTGCCTACCTCGTGCCCCAGACCGACGAGGAGCGGGCGCGCGTCGACAGCCTCTTCGCAACCATCGACGAACGTAGCCGGGCGACTTCGGGCGGGGCGGTGTCGCAACCGGCCTAGGTCAGCCCCTTCGCCGTGCGATCACATACGCGAACATGCGTTCTCGCCGCTTGGCGGAGGTAACGCACGGCTTGCACAGCAACGCATTCGAGATGGAACGCATCTGCGTTAACTCTGTCACTTCAATGCCTTATCCGCTCCTCGTCAGCGCCAAATACGCGGCCTTTGCTCGCCCTGTTCCAGCGGAGACCGCGAGCTGACGCCGTTCGGCCTAGCGTCACTTCGGCCGGTACGGCAACAGAGGGGTGACAGACATGAGTATGATCCAAGACGTGGTGCAGGCGCGGCGCGTAAGCGAGCTGCCGAAATCTTTGTTGGCGGCGGTGCTTTCGGAGACAACTCGGACGACGCCACACCCACCCGAGCCGGCCTGGCCGATGCCGGTGGCCGAGTTCCTCGCGGGCCCCTATCTCCGCCCCAGCGACGTCGTGCTGACGCGCAAGCGCCAGAGCCTGCGGTCCTGGGCCATTCGCATGGCGACGCGCGGATCGTTCTCGCACGCGGCTCTCGTGTTCCTGGTGCCGCGCCTGGAGAAAGGCTTCGACAGCTCGTTCGTGATCGAAGCGGCCAGCGGCGGCGTGGGCCTGACAAACTTGGCTGACTATCTCAACGACCGGCGCACCATCGTCGGCATCAAGCGGCTGGACAGACCCTGGTTCACCGAAGAGCTGCAG
>JAKAXS010000395.1:0-2054 GCA_021816505.1 Pseudomonadota bacterium | reverse complement strand
GCAGTGCCTGGTGCGCGGGCGGCTGCTGAACGCGATCAAATCGCCCTACTGCTATTCGACGATGATGAATGTCATGCGCGACGTCTGGAACGAGCTGCGCTACGGCATGCGCTCGTGCGTGTTCGGGCCCTACAAGGCAATCGCGAAGGCGCGCAAACTCAAGCTCAATCCGCCGAACCAGTACATCTGCTCCGGCCTGGTGCAGCAGGGCTACCTGATGGCCATCGCCGATCTGGCCTTCGATGACCGGATCGCACCTGAGCGTCTGGCCGAAGTGGTGTTTCGCGACGACCTCGCCAAGTTTCTTCCGGCCGACTGGAGCCAGTTCACGCAGAAAGAGCAGCGCGAGATCATTTACGACTACGCCAGCGGCTTCGCCGACCGTCTGCAGTCGGTTACGCCGAACGATCTGGCACGCTCCACGTCGCTGGACTGGGCCTACGTCGTGCGCGACGGCATGGCTCACAAGATCCAGTCCGACGGTCAGGCGCAGCAACTGCTCAGGTGGCGTTGGTAGGGCAACCGTGCGCCGGCGCGCTTTGTCCCTCTTGCGGCCGGCGGCTCTGCCCTCCTAAGTTCCGGGCATGTCGAAGCCTATCAATCACCTCACGATCGCGCTGGCCCAGCTCAATCCGCTCGTCGGCGATCTCGCCGGCAACGCCCAATTGCTCCGCGATGCGCGCGCCAGGGCGGCCAGCGAAGGCGCGGACCTCGTCGTGCTGTCGGAACTCTTCATCACCGGCTATCCGCCAGAGGATCTGGTGCGCAAGCCGGCGTTCGCGCAAGCGGCGCGCGCGACGATCGAGGGCCTTGCCGGAGAGACGTCGTCGGGCCCGGCCGTTCTGGTCGGCACCGTCTGGCCGGATGGCGGCAAGCTGTACAACGCCGTCGTGCTGCTTGATCAGGGCCGTGTCGCGGCCGTTCGCTTCAAGGTGGAGCTCCCCAACTACGGCGTCTTCGACGAAAAGCGCGTGTTCGATGCCGGCCCGCTGCCGGGACCGATCGACTTTCGCGGCGTCAAGCTGGGCGTGCCGATCTGTGAGGACATCTGGGAAGAGCAGGTGTGCGAATGCCTGGCCGAGTGCGGCGCCGAAATCCTGATCTCGCCAAACGGCTCGCCGTTCGACTGGCCCAAGGCCGACCGTCGCATGAGCGTGGCTGTGGCGCGCGTCGTGGAGACGGGGCTGCCGATGATCTATCTCAACCAGGTCGGCGGCCAGGACGAACTGGTGTTCGACGGCGCGTCTTTCGTGCTGCAGGCCGATCGCGCGCTGGCGCTGCAGCTGCCCGCCTGGCAGACCGACTTTGCCGTGACGCATTGGGAGCGCGGTCCGGCGGGCTGGGCGTGCAAGCCCGGCACGGTCGCACGCGTCGGCAGCGGTGACGGCGCCGCCTATCATGCCTGCGTTCTCGGCCTGCGCGACTACGTCAACAAGAACCGTTTCCCGTCCGTGGTCCTTGGCCTGTCCGGCGGCGTGGACTCCGCGCTCGTCGCCGCCATCGCTGCCGACGCGCTGGGGCCGGAGCGCGTGCATTGCGTGATGCTGCCTTACCGCTACACGTCGGAGGAGAGCATCGGCGACGCCGCCAAATGCGCAGAGGCGCTGGGCGTGCGCTACGACACGGTGCCGATCGCCGAGCCGGTCGAAGGTTTCATGCGCACGCTGCACCCGCTGTTCCAAGACAACAAGGCCGACACGACGGAAGAAAACATCCAGAGCCGCACGCGCGGCGTGATCCTGATGGCGATTTCCAACAAGTTCGGCGGAATGGTGCTGACGACCGGCAACAAGTCGGAGATGTCCGTCGGCTACGCCACCCTCTATGGCGACATGAACGGCGGCTTCAACCCCATCAAGGATCTCTACAAGCTGGAGGTCTATCGCCTTTGCCGCTGGCGCAACGCCAACGTTCCGGTCGGCGGCCTTGGCCCGTCTGGCCAAGTGATACCCGAGAACATTCTGACGAAAGCGCCGACGGCCGAGCTGCGCGAGAACCAGAAGGACCAGGACAGCCTTCCGCCCTACGAGGTGCTGGACGACATCCTTCGCCTG
>JAKAXS010000394.1 GCA_021816505.1 Pseudomonadota bacterium | reverse complement strand
AAGCTCCGAATTCGAATGCTCTGCCAGTACGAGAATAGCCATCAGAGCACCCCATCCGACTTGAGTTTGGAAACGAGTTCGGCAACGTCGGCGACTTTCACGCCGGCCTTGCGACCCGGGGGCTCGCTGGTCTTCAGAACTTTCAGGCGCGCCGTAACGTCGACACCGAGATCTTCCGGCTTCTTGGTGTCGAGCGGCTTCTTCTTCGCCTTCATGATATTGGGCAGCGACGGATAGCGCGGCTCGTTGAGGCGCAGGTCGGTCGTGACGATCGCGGGCAGCTTCAGCTTCAACGTTTCGAGACCGCCGTCGACCTCGCGTGTCACATCCACGTCACCGCCGTTGGGTACGACTTTCGAAGCGAACGTGCCCTGCGGCCAGCCCAGCAGGGCGGCAAGCATCTGGCCGGTCTGGTTGCAGTCGTCGTCGATGGCCTGTTTGCCGAGAATGACGAGATCAGGCTTTTCGGTCTCGACGATCGCCTTCAGAAGCTTGGCGACCGCGAGCGGCTCGACCGTGGCTTCGCCCGTATCGACCAGAATTCCGCGGTCGGCGCCGATGGCGAGGGCGGTACGAATGGTGTCCTGCGCTTTGGCTGGACCGACGGACACGACGATCACTTCTTGTGCGCCGCTTTTTTCCTTGAGACGAACCGCCTCTTCAACGGCGATTTCATCGAAGGGATTCATGGACATCTTGACGTTGCCGAGTTCGATACCGGACCCGTCGCTCTTCACACGAATCTTTACGGCGTAGTCGACGACGCGTTTGACCGCGACCAGGATTTTCATGCGCTAATCTGCTCCCAAGCAGAGATGTTCTTGTTTTTGCCGCCGCAGGCCGGCGCGTGGCTCAGTTGTGCAGCGCAATTGTTGAGCTTCGTCAATCGCGCCAATGCGCGCTCCATGCCCCCGAACATGGTCTTCGCAAGTGCGAAATGCAAACTTAAGAGGCGGCTGCAGGGGAGTCAATTGGGCAACCGCATGTTGTCAGCAGGGCAATTTCACGACGATCCGGCTACGGATAGACGCCAAGCCCCTTGTCGAAAAGGGGAACTCCGGGCCGGCGCATGAACAGCACGAGAACCGCCCCGGCGATTAGGCCGCCGATGTGGGCCCACCACGCCACAGGCCCAGCCTGGGGCAGCACCGCCATCACCACCTGCATCAGGATCCACGCCCCCAGCGCGAAGGCGGCTGAAATTCTCAAAGGAATGAATTTAAACGCCAGTACCCAGACGCTCACCTTCGGGTGCAGCATGATGTAGGCGGCGATCACGCCAGCGACTGCGCCACTGGCGCCGATCAGCGGGCTGTCCGAGCTTGGCCCGACCAGTGCGTGCATGAATGCCGCGAACACGCCGCACGCCAGATAGAACAGCAGAAACTTCGCGTGCCCCATCGCGTCTTCGACATTGTCGCCGAATACCCAGAGGAACAGCATGTTGCCTGCGAGATGAATCACGTCGCCATGAAAGAACATGTACGTGATCGGCGTCAGGAACTCCGGAACGTTCAACGTGTCGCCGGACACGAGATCCACGCGCAGCAGCGGATCGAGCATGCTGGCCGGCAGCAACTCCCGCGGCACGACGGCGAAGCTGGCGATCGCCCCCGTATCGAGGTGCGTCGCCTCCAGCAGGTAGACCAGGATGTTGACCACGATCAGCCCGACCGTGACGAACTGAAAGCGAATCGACCGCAGCGTGTTGTCGTCGTGCAGCGGAACGAACATCAGGCGACCTCTGTCAAATGCGGCGCGACACCATGCGGTCCGGCCCGTTACCCGTTTGCGATAACCGGTTTAGCGATTCTTGCCGGGAACCCAAAGCACATCTCCGCCGGCCTTGCTATTCACGTAGCGGCTGGCGACGAACAGATAGTCCGAAAGACGGTTGATGTACTTGAGCGCACTGGCACTGACCGGCTCGTCCGGTGTCGCGGCCAACGCCGTCATATCCCGCTCGGCCCGGCGCGAAACGGTGCGCGCCAGATGCAGCGCCGCAGCGGCCGCCGTACCGGCCGGCAGCACGAAAGACTTGAGCGGCTGCAGCTCGGCGTTCATCACGTCGATTTCGGCCTCGAGCCAGTCGACCTGAGCCTGCGTCACGCGCAACGGCTCATACTCCAGCTTCTCGCCGCGATCGGGTACGCACAGGTCCGCCCCCAGATCGAATAGGTCGTTCTGGATGCGCTCAAGCTTGCGATCGAAATCGGGGTCGGACTGCGCCGTATGCTGACGCACCATGCCGAGGCAGGCGTTGGTTTCGTCCACTGTGCCATAGGCGGAGATGCGCAGGTCATGCTTGGCGACGCGTTCCCCGGTGCCCAGCCCGGTCGTGCCGGCGTCCCCCGTGCGCGTGTAGATCTTGTTGAGCTTGACCATGCTTGCCGAAAATGCCCCAGAAAGAAGCCCCTAACCTATCCAGGCGTCGCCTCGGGTCAAGGTCTGGGGTCAAGCGCGCCGCATCACCGGCCGAAAAACACGAACGCCATGATGACGACGATGGCGAACAGCTGCAGCAGCACACGCAGCCGCATCAGTTTCTGGCTGAGATTGGGGCTGGAACCACGCGCCATGGTCCACAATCCCATGAACAGCACGGCAATAACGGCCACGACAGCGACCGTCGTCAAATGATAGAGAAATGTTTGCATCTGGGGTGACTTGTCTGGCTAGGCGATTTCCGGGTATCGGCGCTGCGTCGGGGTCTCTTTGGACTGACACAACATTTGCCGCAATGTAGGGGCTCTAGTGGCAAATAGCGACTGGCGTTGCATCCGATTTTCGGTGCGTGCTGCGTGAGCGTGTTCCCCAACAGCCGTGAGGATGACGAAGTTTGGCCGGTACCCTTCGACCAATCTGGCCATCGCTGGGCCTGCCTGACCTTCCGGCAGGCGCGGTTGTCGTGGCTGTAGGGGTGTTCCTGCTGGCGCCGGTGCACGGTTTCGCGCAGGCCCCGCCGGCGCAGCCGCCTGCCAAGGAGAGTGCCGAAAAGCAGAAGACGCTGGAGACCAAGCGCGAGCAGCTGAAGCAGAACAAGGCGCGCGAGGCCGAACTCCAGAAGGATCTGGCGACGCTCACCGCAGAGCGGGTCAAGATCACCGAAGAGTCGAAGCTGCTGGCCGCCAAGGTCCAGGACTCCGAGTTGCAGCTCTCGACGGCCGAAGATCGCCTCGCCGAACTCAGCGAACAGGAAAAGGCGCTCCGTTCCTCGCTGACCGAGCGCTACGGCAAGATTTCGAACCTGCTCGCCGTCTTGCAGCGCATGGGCCGCAACCCGCCGCCGGTGATGATCACCAAGCGCGAGGACGCCCTGAAGATGGTGCGCAGCGCCATGCTGATCGCCGCTGCCTTCCCGGAAATGCGCAGTCAGGCCGTGGCACTGTCAGCCAAGCTCACCGAACTCGTCAAGCTGATGGACGGCGTCCGCAAAGAGCGGACGAAAACCGAGACCTACGCCAATGAACTGAAAGAGAAGCGTCAGCAGCTCAATGCGCTGATGGAGACCAAACGCCAGCTGCACGCCCAGCGCGAAGGCGAGCTTCAAGCCGTACGCACCGCGGCCGCCGATATCGCCAAGGGCGTCGAGAAGCTGAGCGATCTGATCGCCAAGTCGGATCAGAATGTGGCCAAGAACACGGGCCTCGGCGCTTACAACGAAGAGACGAAATCGCAGCTCAACACGGAAACGGCGCTCGCGCCGCCGGAT
>JAKAXS010000393.1 GCA_021816505.1 Pseudomonadota bacterium | reverse complement strand
AGCATAAGCGACGTTGGCCATCAGGAACCCGAGCTTGGAGCCGGTGTCATAAATCTGGCCGTCGAAGCGGACGGCATAAAACGCCTGCTGGCCCATGAGCTTGATCATGCTGTCGGTGAGCTGGATCTCCCCGCCCGCGCCGCGCTCCTGCGTGGCGAGCAGACCGAAGATCTCCGGCTGGAGGATGTAGCGGCCCGTGATGTGCAGGTTCGACGGCGCGGTCCCCTTCGGCGGCTTCTCGACCATGCCGCTGATGGCCGACACCTTGGCGGTCGCATCCTCGACGCCGACGATGCCGTACTGGTGCGTCTGGTCGTCGGGCACCGGCGAGACGGCGATGTGGTTGCCGCCGCGCTCGGCATAGGCGTCCATCATGTCCTTGAGGCACGGCGTATCGCCGTGGTGAAGCATGTCGGGCAGCAGGAGCGCGAACGGCTCGTCACCGATCACGTCACGCGCGCACCACACGGCGTGGCCGAGGCCGAGCGGGGCCTGCTGGCGCGTGAAGCTCGTCTCGCCGGCGCCGGGCAGATCGGCGAGCAGCGCTTCGAGCTCCTTCGTCTTGTTGCGGCTGGCCAGCGTCGCTTCGAGTTCGAACTGGTTGTCGAAGTGGTCCTCGATCACGCCCTTGTTGCGGCCGGTGACGAAGACAAAGTGCTCGATGCCGGCGGCGCGGGCTTCGTCGACCACATGCTGGACGACGGGGCGGTCGACCACGGTCAGCATCTCTTTCGGCACCGCCTTGGTGGCCGGCAGGAAGCGGGTGCCGAGCCCAGCCACGGGAAGCACGGCTTTGCGGATGCGTTTCTTCGAGGCGGTCATTGGAGCTCCGTAGACTGAGATCGAAATTTTGGACCGGTTAATCGGCCGCTCACCGTCGTGATAGCGCCTTTCTTAACCGTGGGCAGGGTGTTGTTCGGTGGCAATGTGTCGGATAGCTTTCGCTGCCATACTCAAGGCGGCGGATCTTTCAAGCGAAAATGAGCTCATAGCATGACTGTTTTGGTGACGGGCGGTGCCGGCTATATCGGCAGCCACATGGTCCTCCGCCTTTTGGACGAAGGCGAGCGTGTCGTCGTTCTCGACAACCTGTCCACGGGATTTCGCTGGGCGGTCCCCGCCGCCGTGCCGCTGGTCGTCGGCGATGCCGGCGATGGCGACCTGGTGCGCACCGTCATGCGCAAGCACGAGATCGACGCCGTCATCCACTTTGCCGGCTCGATCGTCGTGCCGGAATCCGTGGCCGACCCGCTGGGCTACTATCACAACAACACCGTGAAATCCCGGGCACTGATCGAGGCCGCGGTCGCGTCGAAGGTGACGAATTTCATCTTCTCATCGACGGCGGCCGTCTACGGCAACCCGAAGGAGAACCCGGTCAAGGAGGATGCCGACCTGCAGCCGGTGTCGCCCTACGGTTGGTCGAAACTGATGACCGAGGTGATGCTGCGCGACACGGCGCATGCCCACGACTTCAAGTATGTGGCGCTCCGCTACTTCAACGTCGCCGGTGCCGACCCTCAGGGCCGGTCCGGGCAGTCGACGCCGCGGGCGACGCATCTGATCAAGGTCGCGTGCGAGGCGGCGCTGGGCAAGCGATCGCACATGGAGGTGTTCGGCAACGACTACCCGACGACCGACGGCACCTGCGTGCGCGACTACATCCACGTGACGGACCTCGCCGCCGCGCATTCCTCGGCGCTGAAGTACCTGCGGGCGGGAGGTGCTGCCGACGTGTTCAACTGCGGCTACACCCGCGGCTTCTCGGTGCTGGAGGTGATCGAGGCCGTCAATCGTGTTGCCGGCGTCAAGATCGATGCGCGCATGTCGGCTCGCCGTGCCGGCGATCCCGCCGCCATCGTGGCGCAGTCGGCCAAGGCGAGACGGACGTTGGGTTGGGAGCCGGCCCACGATGATCTGACCGGGATCGTGACGTCCGCACTCGATTGGGAGCGGCGGCTCGCGGTCTTGAAGGCGGCGTCGTAGGCGCGCTTAAAGCAGAACGACGCTTTCCTGCTCGTTGGGATCTGTGCGCGCGATGATCGCCTTGGCGATCTTGTCCGTCGGATTGTAGGGCTGGTGGGGCACGCCCGCGGGGATGTAGACGAAGTCTCCCGCGGCGACGCGATCGAGATGTTCCAACTCGTACCCGTGCCGGAATTCGACGACGCCCTCCAGCATGAAGATCGCCGTTTCGTGCGCCTCGTGGAAATGCGGTTTGGCCGAAGCGCCCGGCGGCATTTCCAGCAGATGCATGCACAGCGCCTTGGCGTCGACGCTCTCGGCCGAGATGCCGGAGAAATACGTCAGCCCCTGCTTGCCCTCGTAGCTCTCGCTGTGGCGAACGATCTTGCAGTCGGCCATCCCAGCCTCCTTGCGCAGAGCTTCGCCGCGCCTCTTCCGTTCACTCGTACTTCTGCGCGCCGCCGCCGCGAAGGTATTCGTGACAGCGGGCCCGGATTTCCTTCAGGTCGCGAAGCGTGCGGTCGATGTCGGCGCGCTTCTTGTTGAGGTCCTCCATCATGTTCTCGACTTTGCCGAGCAGCAGCTTGGTCTGGGCCAGTTGACCAGGGTCGGTATCGTAGAGCGCCAGGTACTCGGAGATGTCCTCCAGCGTGAAGCCCAGGTTCTTGCCGCGCAGGATCAGCATGAGGCGCGCGCGGTTGCGGCGGGAATACGAACGGTTCGCGCCCTTGCGCTCGGGCGTGATCAGCCCGCGCGCCTCGTAGAACCGTATCGTGCGCGTCGTGATGCCGAACTCGTCCGCCAACTCGCCGATCGTGAAACGGATATCGGGATCAGCGACGCTGTCTTCTGAGATTGCCGTGTCTGGACGATTGCGCATGGGCTTTGCCATCTAAATTCCACTTAAATTCCACTAAGTCGGATTCTGGGAAACCTCGGCCTTCAGCTCTTTCTTCGAGAGCTTGCCGATCATGGTTTTCGGCAGCTGATCGCGGAACTCGATCTCTGCGGGCAGCTCGATCTTCGAAAGCTTGGTCTGCAGGTGCTGCATCAGCTGCTCCGCCGTCACGCTCTGGCCGGCGCGCACCTTGACGTAGGCCTTCGGCGCCTCGCCGCGATACGCGTCCGGGATGCCGATGACGGTGACTTCCTCGACGGCGGCGTGCGTGTAGATCGCGTCTTCGACGCGGCGCGGATAGACGTTGTAGCCGGAGCAGATGATGAGGTCCTTGATGCGGTCCTCGATGTAGAAGAAGCCGTCCTCATCGCAGCGGGCAACGTCGCCGGTGCGCAGGAAGCCGTCCGGCGTGAACTGGTTGCGCGTCTCCTCCGCCTTCATCCAGTAGCCCTTCATGACCTGGGGGCCGGAGACGCAGATTTCGCCCTTCTCGCCTTGCGGCACTTCCTTAGTGATGTCTTCCAGCGAGCGCAGAGACACGATGGTGGCGGGCAGTGGCAGGCCGATCGAGCGGTCCTTCACCGGACCCTCCAGCGGATTGGCGGTGGCGACGGGCGAGGTTTCCGACAGGCCGTAGCCTTCGACCACCTTGGCGCCCGAGATCGCCTCGAACCCCTTCTTCACCTCGAGCGGCAGCGGCGCGCCGCCCGACAGGCAGAACTTCAGCGACGTCAGATCGAAGGTTTTGATCTTGGGGTGGTTGATCATCGCGTTGAACAGGGTCGGAACGCCGGGCATCAGCGTTGGCTTCGTTTTGTTGATCAGCTTCAAGGCATCATCCAGAACGAAGCGTGGCATGATGATGA
>JAKAXS010000392.1 GCA_021816505.1 Pseudomonadota bacterium | reverse complement strand
GTCCCCAGAACGATGGAGCACGCCGCGGCTGCCCAATAGATGAGGTAGCCGTTCTGCCAAAGCCAGACGCTGCCGAAGGGAACGAGCGACAGCGTCGGCAGCAAAAGGCCGAACAGGATCAGGATAACGCGGGTGCGCCGTTCCGTGCGCTGCTTCTCGGGCGTTGCCGTGCTCACGGGGCCGCCTCCCCTTTCGCGCCTGGCGACAGGCGGCGCTCACGCGCGATCTTGAACGCGTCACGCAGGGACTGCTGATAGACCTGCGCCACGCCTTGGAGGTCGACGGTGCCTGTCCGGCGCCGGTGGAGATAGTATACCGCGGCCTTTCCCAATGCGTAGGTGAGCGCGAAGCTTGCTGCCGCCGAAGCAGCCGCGCCTGCGGTCTGGCCGTAGACGGGGATCATCTTGACGAGCTGGCGCACGCCGATCTGGGAGGCGACCTTCAAAAGCGTGCCGGCGCCGAGCGCGGCGGTGAGGTCGGTCCAGGCGCGGCGATCCCACGTGATGCCGTATAGCTCGCCCAGCTTGTGCAGCAGGCGGGCCTGGACGGTGGACGCGGCCAATGTGCCGGCAATGGGCACGGGCACCAGGTCTCCGCCAGCGGCCGCCATGGCGTGACCCATGATCAGCGGATCGGCCTTCTCCGCTTTCGGGTCTGCCGAGAAACCCGGCATTGCGGAAAGCGCGAACAGCAAGCCCGCCGGCGCGATCGCGGCAATCGCTTCCGTCAAGGCGTCGAGGCCGTAGTCGGCCGGGTGAAGCCCGTCATCAGGATGCGTCAAGTCGATGGGTACGAACACCGGCTGCGGGCCGGCGAGGTCGTCGAAAAGCGTGCGCTGGAACGCCAGCGCGCGGATGAGATCGTCCGGCAGACCGGCGACATGCGTCAGCGCCTCGCCGGTTGCGAAGGGATACGGCGCGACGTGGTCGGTGCCGGTGCGATAGCCTTCATGAAGCGTCGTTTGCGCCACGACGACCGGCAGCGTCCGATTGCGTTTGCGCAGAAGCCGGACGACGTCGACGATCGCCTGCTGCTGCGGATCCATGGCGCGCATGGTGACGACGACAAGGTGCGCGTTGGCTTCGGCGAATGCCAGATCTTCGGCCGGCTGATACCCGGCCTCGCCAAGGCCGCGCGTATCGAGGAAGCGCAGCACGGGAGCGTCGTCGGGGAACTCGTAGATGCGTGACGAGCGCGTGCACGGCCTGAAGCCGTCGCCGATGGCGGCCTCGTCGGCACGGGTGATCGCATGGATAATCGACGTCTTGCCGCTTTGTACCTTGCCGACCAGCCAGACCACGGGCGCGAGCGCGCGTGCCCGGTCTGTCACTTCACCGCTGTCGGCCGCGGCGTCGAAAGACGGGAGATCGCCTGCAGAGACTGACGTGTGAGGTTGTTCGCGCTTGCCGAAATAGGGCAGCGCGCCCCTCAGCGCGGACGCCCACTTGGCCATGTTGAACCCTTCGGCAAATCGTCAGTCTCGACTGCGGGGGTGAAATCGCTTCAACCGCCGCTTGGTTCCGATATTGCACATAAGCTCTGGCCGGCTATTCGAAAAGATCGGCGTCGGGGTCGCGGCGTCCGGCGGCCCAGGCGGTGATGAGCTCTCCCGCGATGGCGCTGAAAGTGATGCCGTTGCCGCCGCAGCCGAGCAGGGCGAAGCAGTTCGGCATATGGTCCAGCGGCGCAAGGTAGGGCAGGCCTGTGGGGCTGTCGGCGAAGGCACCGGACCAGGCGTAGTCGATTTTCAGGTCGCGACCCGGAAGCAGCTTCTGCAACTTGGCGAGAAGGCGCTGCGATTTGCGCCCGGTGGCGGCATCGCGTTTTTCCGGCGAGCTGACATCGGCATCCTCACCACCGACGACAATACGATTGTCGGCGGTGGCGCGCATGTAGAGATACGGATCCGAGGCTTCCCAGACCAGGCAGCGGGTGGGCCAGAATGCGTCGGGCGGCAACGGCTTCGTTGCGATCGCCCAGGTCGAAACGATGTCGTACTTCTGCTTCGGGATCTGCGGCAGCGTTTCGTAACCGGTCGCGAATACGACCTTCTGGGCGATAACGGCCATTCCGGTCGTCATGCGCAACGCGACGTGTTTGTCGGAGGCCACGATGTCTTTGACGTCGTGGGGGCTGTAGATGCGGGCACCGAGGGCTTGTGCGGCACGCAGGGCGCCAGCGGCATACTGCGCTGGGTTCAGCTCCGCATTGCCGCTGGATAGGATCGCGCCCGTACGGTCGAACCCGAAACGCTCGCGCAGGTCTGCCTGGTTCAAGAAGGTGGCCGGCAGGCCGATCCGGGCGCGATAGTCGGCCTCCGCGTGAAGAGCGCGCGCGCCCATTTCGTTACCGGCGAGGAGGAGGGCGTCACGGTCTTTCAAGGCACACGCGATGTCATGCCGTTCGGCCAATTTCCGCAACGACACGTTTCCCTGAAATGCCCGGCGGTAGGCGCGTTCTGCCTTTCGCGCGCCGATCTTGTCGGCAAGCTCGGAGAGTGGCGTGTCGATTTCGTACTGGATCATCGCTGTGCTGGCGAGCGTGCTGCCCGTTACCGGTGCGCGACGGTCCAGCACGACGACGTCGTGCCCGTTCTCCGTGAGCATCAACGCGGCGATCGCACCGCTGATCCCCGCGCCGACGATGACGATCTCGCACGTCAACGGCTCCAACTTGGTGTGGTGCCGGACGCTGATGCGCGGCGAATCTGCCCAGAGCGGCGCGCCACCGCGCAGCTGCTTCGGCGGAGATGTTTTGGCTTTCATGTCAGGCCGCGCGGCCTTTCTTGTCGGCCTTGGCGCTGCGGTTCGTGAACTTCACGTTGCCGAGGCCGGTGCCGATCGTCAGTGCCGCCCAGTGTTCGCGATCCTGCATGTGCGGCAGCTGGCTCAGCCCCTGAACGACGGCATCGTTGTGAACGACGACCATCGTCTCCTGCCCGCTGATTTCCGGCAGGCCTTCCATGACGGCGCGGGGAAGATTGAAGCGGGCGCTTTCCCAGTTGCCGGGCAGGTTCTGGCCGCCGCGGGCGATCGAACCGTCCTCGTGGATGATGCCCGGGCAGCCGATGCCGATGACGGGCGCAAGGTCGAGTTTTTCCTTGCCCGCCCAGCCGTTCAGATCCGCCAGCATCTCGATCAGGCGATCGATGGCGTCATCGCGGTTCACGTCCTCGTCGCCGTGGCGCCAAAGCTCCGATTTGACGACGCGCGCCTTGGCCAGATCCGACGATTTGCCGAGGTTCAGCTCGACGATGCCTGCGCGAATGTTGGTGCCGCCGACATCGACGGCGAGGATGCCGTCGTGTCCCTTCAGCATCCAGGCGGGCAGCAGATGCGCGGCGCCGAGCAGGCCCGCGTGGTCGGGATCATGGCGGATCACGTCCATCGCCAGATCAACCTCGTCCGCACGCAGGATCAGTCCGCAGCGGGCAACGGCGAGTTCGCCGAGCCGGCTTCCGCTGAAGCCGCCACCCACGGTGATCGCCTCGATATCCTTCCAGTCCTTCAGCCGCATGAAGCGGCGGATGACGTAGGCCAACTGCTGCGCGAATTCCTCGATGGCGCTGATGACGAGCGCCGCGCCTTCCGGCTCACCGTCGGACAGCAGTTCGATCAGCTTTTTCTTTCCGACATCTTCGCTCGCCTTGTCGCCCAGCGGATCTTCGCCGGCGGCGGTGAGGGGCTTGCGCCATTTGTCGACCAGCTCCCAGAACGCACCCTTGCTCGCGC
>JAKAXS010000391.1 GCA_021816505.1 Pseudomonadota bacterium | reverse complement strand
CTTGATCTGATTGAACATGTGAGACGCTTCCTGGTGCGCCGCCTGCGCCCGCGGAGGGATAGCCGCCGTCTCGCCTTCCGGCACGTAATAGGCACAGTCGCCCATGGCGAAGATGTCATCATCCTTCGTCGTCTGCAGCGTGGGCCGGACGACGAGTTGGTTGGCACGGTTGACTTCCAAGCCGTCGAGATGCCCCAGGACGTCCGGCCCTTTCACGCCGGCGGCCCAGACGACAAGCTCCGATGGAATGAACTCGCCGCTCGCCAGCTCCACGCCATCAGCCCGCACGCGCGTCACCCGCGACTTGGCCTTCACGTCGACGTTGAGGTCGCTCAGCACCTTTTCCGTCGCGGTCGACAGGCGCGGCGGCAGCGCCGGCAGAATGCGGTCGGCTGCCTCGATCAAAGTGATCTTGATGTCCTTGTTCGGGTCGATGCGGTCCATGCCGAACGCCACGACGCTGCGCGCCGTGCGATGCAATTCCGCGGACAGTTCCGTGCCGGTCGCGCCTGCGCCGATGATCGCCACGTGCAGCTGCCCCGGACGAACCGGCGACTCCTGCGAGTTGGCGCGAATGCAGGCATTGACCAGCCGGCGGTTGAAACGTTCCGCCTGATCCGGCTCGTCGAGCATGATCGCGTGCTCCGCCACGCCCGGCGTACCGAAGTCGTTACCGACGCTGCCGATCGCGATCACCAGCGTGTCGTAGGTGAACGTGCGGCCCGGCGTGATCATGCGATTTTCATCGTCATAGGTCGCCGCCGTCATCACCTGCTTGGCTGCCCGGTTGATGCCGATCATCTCGCCGTAGCGATAGCGGAAGCCCGTCCAGTAGCCTTGCGCCAGATAGTCGAGTTCATGGCGATCGGCGTCCATGCTGCCCGCCGCGATCTCGTGCAGCAACGGCTTCCACAGATGCGTGCGCGCCTTCTCGATCAGCGTGACATCGATCTTGCCGCGCTTCGCGAGCTTCTTGCCGAGCCGCGTGGCCAGCTCAAGTCCGCCCGCACCGCCGCCGACAACGACCACGTGATGCAACGGCCCCTTGGGCACGATGATCGACTCTTGCGGCAGATCCGTCATTTGCAATCAGCTCCCGAGCTTGCGCGACCTTCTTGTCGTCAGATGTGGAGCGGCCCGCCGGCCGCCTCACCCAGTCATTTCAATCACACATCACTAATATATGTACGCTACTCCGGCCGCGTCATGCGGCGGATCGGACAGCTACCCACGCACCTCGCCGCCGGTCGCTTTTTTGACACCGGCGATGATCTTTTCGGCGATCGCCTCGATCGCCTTGTCCGTCAGCGTCTCAGTGGCAGGCTGCAGCGTGACCTCGATGGCAAGGGACTTCTTGCCTTCCGCCGCCAGCGCGCCGCCCTCGAACACATCGAACACGTTGACGTTGGCGATCAGCGCCTTGTCGGCGCTGGCCGCTGCCCGCACGACGTCGCCCGCCGCAACGTCGCGGTCGAGCACGAAGGCGAAGTCGCGGCGCACCGGCAGCAGATCGCTCGCCGCCATGGGCGGCCTGGCACGCGACTTCTTCTTTTCCGCCGGCAACGCATCGAGGAAGATTTCGAAGGCGGTGGCCGGAGCCGCGACGTCGAGCTGCTTCAGCGTTTCCGGATGGACCTCGCCGAAATGGGCGAGCACGACCTTGGGTCCAAGCCGCAGCGTGCCTGAACGGCCAGGGTGATACCAGCCCGGCGCGTCGCGCGTGATCTGCGCCTTCGCAGCGTCGAACCCGAGTGCCGCCATCACCGCAAACACGTCGGACTTGACGTCGAACACATCGGCGTCGGCGGCCTTGCCGTCCCAATAGCGGCCGGCGCCGCGCAGCTTCGATTGCCCGGACCGCACGCCCGCAGCCATCTGCAGCTGGTCCTCAGGCCGCGCGCCGCGATAGACCTGTCCGAGTTCGAACAGCGCGGCATCGGCGAAACCGCGATTGCGATTGCGCGTGACGGCAGTCAGCAGACCCGGCAGCAGGCTCGGGCGCATCGACGTCATTTCCGTCGAGATCGCATTGGCGAGTTCAAGTTCGGCCGCGCCGCCGCCGAAAAGCTCCGCCTCCTTGCGTGGCAGGAAGCTCCAGGTCACGGCTTCGACCAATCCCCGCCCCGCCAATAGACGGCGCGCCCGGCGCGCACGCTTCTGCTTGTCCGTCAGCACGGCCTTCGCGATGCCCGCCAAACGCGGCAGCGGCGTCAGCGGGATGCGATCGAGCCCGGCGATGCGTACCACCTCCTCGACGAGGTCTGCCGCACCGTGCACGTCCGGCCGCCACGACGGCACCGCCACCTGGACGGCATGATCGGTTCCGCTCAGCTCGAAGCCCAGCAGTTCCAGTATCCCGCGAATGTGCGCCGGCTCCAGCTCGACACCCGTCAGCTTCTTCACCCGGTCGAGATCGAACGCGATGGCACGCTTGGTGTCCGGCACCTTGCCTGCGATCTTTGCCTTCGACGGCGAGCCGCCGCAGAGCTTGTGGATCATCTGCGTCGCGAGATCCAAGCCCGGCACGACGGACTGCGGATCGACGCCGCGTTCGAAGCGATAGCGCGCGTCTGTGACCAGGCCCGTCTTACGGCCTGTCGCCGCCGTGCGCAGCGGATCGAAGTAGGCGCTCTCGATCAGCACGTTCGTCGTGCCCTCGGTGCAGCCTGACGCTTCTCCGCCCATGATGCCGCCGAAACCCAGTGGCCCGCTGTCATCGGCGATGACGCACATCGTCTCGTCGACCGCATGTTCCTTGCCATCCAGGCCGACGAACTTTTCGCCGGCCTTGCCCAGACGCGCCCGTACGGCGCCCTTCAGCTTGTCCGCATCGTAGACATGGAGCGGCCGTCCATGCTCCTGGCTGATGTAGTTGGTCACGTCGACGAGCGCGTTGATGGGGCGAAGGCCGACGGCTTTCAGCCGCGCCTGCAGCCATGCCGGCGACGGTCCGTTCGTTACGCCTTTGACGTAGCGCGCCGCGAACACCGGACAGGCGTTCGCGGTCTCCTTGGAGAACTCCAGCTTGACGTCGACGGGACAATCGAAGGCGCCCTCTACGCCCTGGATGCGCGTCTCGTGCTTCAGGGTGCCAAGGCCGGCGGCGGCCAGATCGCGCGCGATGCCACGCACGCCCGTGCAGTCCGGCCGGTTCGGCGTCAGCTTCACCTCGAAGACCGGATCGTTGAGACCGATCACGTCGATGTAGCGCTCGCCCACATGGCTGGCCATCGCCGGGTCGAGATCGATGATGCCGTTGCTCTCGTCCGACAGCTGCAGTTCCGCGTCGGAGCACATCATGCCGTTGGAAACGATGCCGCGAACCGGCTTCTTCTCCAGCGTTATATCGGACCCGGGAATGTAGGTCCCGAGCGGCGCGAATACACCGACCAGACCCGCGCGCGCGTTCGCTGCCCCGCACACCACCTCGACCGGTGGCTGACCCTTGTCGATTTCAACCTGGACCACGCGAAGCCGGTCGGCGTTCGGATGCTGTTTGGCCTCCACGATGCGCGCGATGCGGAAGGCTCCGAGCTTCTGGCCCGGATCCTCGACGCTCTCGACCTCCAGGCCGATCGCCGACAACGTGTTCGAGATCTCTTCGACCGTCGCTTTGGTCTTCAGATGATCCTTCAGCCAGCTCAACGTGAACTTCATGTCTCGGTCCCTGCGCCCGCGGGTGCGGACGCCTTTGCTTCGATGCGAAAGGATGTTTCGCGGCGTGTTGTGCCCGATCTTGG
>JAKAXS010000390.1 GCA_021816505.1 Pseudomonadota bacterium | reverse complement strand
CCGATCTAGTGCGCGTCGAGCACGAAAGACGAGCCTTCCAGCGGCAAGTCGTTCAGGATCTTGCCGTCGCCGTAGAGGTATTTGCGAATGAGGCCCGCGCGCGCCGGCATGCGCTCCACGAAGCGCTCCAGCACCGACTTCCAGTTGGCCAGGCCGGAGAACGCGATCGCCTTGATCAGCACGACCTGATCTTCCGGCGGCATGGGAAACATCTCGGTGATGAGCCGCTCGGTCAGCTGCGGATTGGACCCAAGGACACCGGCGATGAAGCCGACATGCACGCCCGCCATGTCGAGGTCGCGAAACAGCCCCAGGTTGCCCATCGCACGCACGAGTTCGGGTAGCTTTTCCGGCTGCGGGTCGGAGCGGTAATCATTGATGAACTTGAGGACCGCCTCGGGCTTGGAAAACTCTTCCTTCTCCGCCCGCTGCTGCTTGTGAACGAGATTTGCGGCGCGCGCTTTCTGCTGCGTGGCGCCAAGGGCGCCCGGTGCCGCGGGCCAGGAGGCGAACGCGACGGCGAGGCTTAGGCCCAAGTATGTTGCAAGCGACCGCATAAGCGGTGATTTCCCAAACGCAAACAGACACGAAGTGCCGCACGCTATCCAATGGCAGCTGAGGGCGGCGAGCGTCCAAAGGGCGCTTTTGCCGTGGCGGATTTGTGGCCGGACGGCCCTACCCCCGCCGTCCGCGGCCTACCGTTGCATAGCCCGTCTGAGGACGCCGGGTTCCTTGACGGACGGCCCGCTTGCGCCAATGTTGCGACCATGTCCCCTGAAGAGACGACATCCTTGCCAGACAGCCCGTCTGCGGCCGCCCCCGCGTGCGGACCGCAGGTGATCGCCGGCTATCTGAAGCATCTGGGGTCCGGCCCCGGCGTCTATCGCATGATCGATGGGGAAGGGACCGTGATCTATGTGGGCAAGGCGCGCAATCTGAAGGCGCGCGTGTCCAACTACATCCGTCTCGGCGGGCATACGAACCGCATCGCGAAGATGATCTCCGTGACCGCGTCGATGGAGTTCGTAAGCGTCCGCACCGAGGCCGAGGCGCTGTTGCTGGAAGCCAACCTGATCAAGCGCTTCCGGCCGCGTTTCAACGTGCTGATGCGCGACGACAAATCTTTTCCCTACATTCTCATCGCCCGCGACCAAGCCGCGCCGCAGATCCTGAAGCATCGTGGCGCGCGCAACCGCAAGGGCGACTATTTCGGGCCGTTCGCGTCGGCCGGCGCGGTAGCGCGCACGATCAATATGCTGCAGCGGGCGTTCCTGCTGCGCTCGTGCTCGGACAGCGTCTACGACACGCGCACGCGGCCGTGCCTGCTGCACCAGATCAAACGCTGCTCGGCGCCCTGCACCGGCGAAATCTCGGCCGAGGACTACGGCACCCTGGTCGACGAGGCGGTACGCTTCCTCTCCGGCGAGAGCCAGAGCGTGCGCCAGCTGTACCAGGGGCTGATGGAAGAGGCGGCCGGCCAGCTGGAGTACGAGCGCGCCGCGAAGTACCGCAACCGGCTGTGGGCACTGGCGCACGTTACGGCCGATCAGGCCATCAATCCCGAGGGGATCGAAGAGGCCGACATCTTTGCCGCGCACCAGGAAGGCGGGCAGACGTGCGTCCAGGTGTTCTTCTTCCGAACGGGTCAGAACTGGGGCAACCGCGCGTACTACCCCAAGGCCGACCGGTCGCTGCCCGTGGAAGAGGTGCTGGATAGCTTCGTGGCGCAGTTCTACGACGACAAGCCGGTACCGCGCCTGGTGCTGCTGTCGCACGAAATCGCCAATCGCGACGTGCTGGCGGAAGCGCTCTGCATCAAGGCCGGCCGCAAGGTCGAGATCCGCGTGCCGCAACGGGGCACCAAATCCGGTCTCGTCGATCATGCCATCGCCAACGCGCGCGAAGCGCTTGGCCGCAAGCTGGCGGAGACGGCGTCGCAGCGGCATCTGTTGGAGGCATTGGCGGAGCGGTTCCAGCTGCCCGACGTCCCGCGCCGCATTGAGGTCTATGACAACAGCCACATCATGGGCACCAACGCCGTCGGCGGGATGATCGTGGCGGGACCGGAAGGCTTCGTCAAAAGCGCGTACCGCAAATTCAACATCAAGTCGGAGGCGACGACGCCCGGCGACGACTTCGCGATGATGCGCGAGGTGCTGACGCGGCGCTTCAAACGTCTGGTTGAAACCGGTGACGATGCACCGGCGGATGGCGCTGCCGTGAGTGCGGGGCCAGTGGGTGCGGGGCCGGCGCAAGCCCTGCCCGAGGACGAACGACCCGACGCGTTTCCAGACAAGCCGGATCTGGTGCTGGTGGACGGCGGTCTGGGCCAGCTCAACGTGGCGTGCGAAGTGTTCGCCGATCTTGGCGTCCGCGACGTGGCGTTGATCGGCGTCGCCAAGGGGCCCGATCGCGATGCCGGCCGCGAGCACTTCCATCGGCCTGGCGAGGCGAAGTCGATCATGCTCGAGCCGCGCGATCCCGTGCTCTATTTCGTGCAACGCCTGCGCGACGAGGCCCATCGCTTCGCCATCGGCACGCACCGCGCCAAACGGGCGAAGGCGATCAGCGCCAACCCGCTCGATGACATCGCCGGCATCGGCCAGACCCGGCGGCGCGCCCTGATGAACCACTTCGGTTCGGCCAAGGCGGTGTCACGTGCCGGCATCGAGGATCTGAAGGCGGTAAACGGCATTTCCGCCGAGATGGCTCAGAAGATCTACGACTTCTTCCACGAACGCCGCGGCTAGCCGGGAACGCCGAGTGGCTGACGATTTTGAACGTCCCTACGCGGGAAGATGACGACCTCGCGATAAAAGTCGCGACCCAGCTTGACGCTTTCGAAGGATTTGACCCGGTCCACCCTCATGCGCCGAAGATCGTCGGCGGCGCGGCTATCAGGCTCTATGAGATCGATGTCCGATAGAGCCAACGCTTGAAAGCAATCTGCTGGCTCGAGCAGTTCGACAAGTTGTGTATATAGCTCACGCCTCCCGGGGAAAACCTCCGGTGCCAGAGTGAGGCGCCATCCCCGCTCCTCTGAAAAAGTCAGCGCTGCCGCGTCTATCGACATCTTTTTCTGATGCAGGAGATCAAGAAGCATCAAGCTGTCTTTTACCAGTGTGCCTTGATCCATTGGAACACTCCGTTCTGCTTCTCGGAAACGGCGGTAAACATATCTGTAGCGTCTTTCTCACTTGCTAGTCTGTAACGCGAGTCCGGCGTCCAGGCGTTGACCAACGACCAGTTGATCTGGAGTGTCCGGGGCCCGGTCTCAAGTGCGCGCTTTAGCTGAGCTTGGCCCGCGAGCTTCCCCAGCGAATGGGTGTAGGCGGAGATGACGGTATCCTTGTCGGGCAAAACGTCTGATCGAAATAGTTTGGCGATACAGGCTTTCAAGGCAAACTCGACCGCATAGCCCGACAAATAGTATGCGTTGGTCCATCGCTGGTTAGCCAGGAGCAACTCCGCGTCGGCCAGCTTCTCCTGGCCAAGAACTTCGAAACGTCTCTTCTCGATATCGAAGGCCACGCGAAACCTCGCCTTTTGGTGCGTAGGCGGACATAATACGCCAACGGCTGCCAGTTGCCACAGCGGACGCTCGTTCAAGCGTGGGGTCCCTAACCGTCTCTCGTGCATGCAGCATCGGCCATTGACGCGGCGGGGAGCGGATGGTGTAGACAGAGGGTATGGAACAGTACGCGCCGCGCCAGCGCCAATCGTTGACCAATCTGCCTAACGTACT
>JAKAXS010000389.1 GCA_021816505.1 Pseudomonadota bacterium | reverse complement strand
CTTGTCGAACGGATAGTTCAGCGTCTTCTTGGGCGCGAAGAAGTAGCGCATCGTGAGGAAGAACGCCGAAACGAACTCCGTCAGCAGCAGCGATTTTCCGACTTGGGCGAAATTGGCCATTGCGAGCCTGTGCTTTCCCTTACGGTGCAAGGTTGAAGGCGTGGAGGAAGCCCGCCACGACCACGACCGCGATGAGCGACAATGGCAGGAACACCTTCCAGCCCAGGCGCATCAGCTGATCGTAGCGGTAGCGCGGCACCATCGCCTTCACCATCGCGAACATGAAGAACATGAAGACGACTTTGAGCAGGAACCAAACGATGCCTGGCACCAGATTGAGTGGCCAGATGTCGAGTGGAGGCAGCCAGCCGCCGAGGAACAGGATCGTGCTCAAGGCGCACATCGTGACGATGGCCACGTACTCGCCGAGCATGAAGAGCAGGTAGGGGGTGGACGCGTATTCGACCATGAAGCCGGCGACGAGTTCGCTCTCGGCCTCGACCAGGTCGAACGGCGGACGGTTGGTCTCGGCCAGTGCGGAGATGAAGAATACCACGAACATCGGCAGAAGGGCGAACCAGTGCCAGTCGAGGATCGATCCCGGCATACCGAGCATCGTGCCGGGGCCCAAGCGCTGCGCGTCGACGATGGCCGTCATGTTGAGTGAGCCGACGCAGAGCAGCACGGTGATGATGACGAGGCCGATCGACACCTCGTACGACACCATCTGCGCGGCGGAGCGCAAGGCGCCCATGAAGGGATATTTAGAGTTCGACGCCCAGCCGCCCATGATGACGCCGTAGACGCCGAGCGACGAGATCGCCAGCAGGTAGAGAATGCCGACGTTGAGGTCGGAGATCACCCAGCGTCCCCAGCTGTTCTCGTCGATGGGGATGACGGCCCAGGCCGCAAGCGCGCACACGGCGGTGACGATGGGCGCCAGGAGAAACACGCCCTTGTCGGCGCCCGCGGGAATGACGGGTTCCTTGAGCACGAACTTCAGCAGGTCGGCAAACGACTGCAGCAGGCCGAAGGGGCCGACGACGTTCGGTCCGCGGCGCAGCTGGACCGCGGCCCAGACCTTGCGATCCATCAGCAGCAGGAAGGCGATTACGATGAGCAGGCCGACGAGCAGCGCCAAGCTGGCGCCGACGATGGCGGCGAGCCACACCACGCTCTCCCAGAAATTTGCCGTTCCGTCCAACATGTCCCCGCACTCATCCCGGGCACGATGTCCCGATCGTGCCCAACGTCCCAGTCTATTCGGCGCCGTTGCCGGCGCCGCTCGTCACTCCGCCGCCGCGGCTTTCACGCTTTGCGCCTTCAGCGCGCTCATCTCGGCCATCACGGCGGATGCGCGCGCGATGGGGTTCGTCAGGTAGAAGTCTGATACCGCGACGCCGAACGGGGCGCCGTCCAGTTCGCCTGCCTGTGCCGCCAGTGCGGCGGCAACATCGCCGCCGTCGCCCACGACGATATCGAGCCGTTGCAGCGATGGGGCCGAGTTGTACATCGCCGACCGCAGCGCGGATAGGGTGTCGTACGGCAGCGTCTGGCCGACCTCTCCCGACAGCGCGCGAATGATCTTCCAGTCTTCCTTGGCCTCGCCCATCGGGAACACGGCCTGTTCCGTCATTTGCGCGCGCCCTTCGGTATTGACGTAGGTCGCGCTTTTCTCGGTATAGGCAGCACCCGGCAGGATCACGTCGGCGCGGTGTGCGCCACGGTCGCCGTGACTGCCCTGGTAGATGACGAACGCATCGCCCAGCGCAGCCGTGTCGATCTCGTCGGCACCGAGCAGGTACAGCGTGTCGAGCTTGCCGGCGCCCGCTGCTTCGACCATGCCGCGTGTATCGAGGCCGCCCTCGCCGGGCACGAAGCCGAGGTCCAGTCCCGCCACGCGCGCAGCCGCGGTGTGGAGAATGTTCAGGCCGGATCCCGCCACGACCTTGTCCTCGGTCACAGCCGTGGCGATGTGCGACGCCAGCGCCAGCACCGCCGCGCCATCGTCCCGCGTCAAAGCGGACATGCCGACGATGACGATCGGGTGCGCCGCTTGGTTGAGAACCTCGGCGAAATCGAGCCTGCCCTGCGCCAGTTCGGTCAACGTCTGTGGACCGGCTCCCAGGTAGTCGTGCGGGTATCCCAGATCGGCGGGCGCGCCGACGAGGCCGATGCGGACACCGCCCTGCCGCCACCGCTTGCGAATCCTCGTGTTCAAGACCGCAGCCTCGACACGCGGATTGGTGCCGATCAGCAGAATGGCATCCGCCGCCTCGATACCTTCGATGGTGGTGTTGAACAGATAGCTCGCCCGGCCGAGGCTGGGGTCGAGCTTCGCACCGTCCTGGCGGCAATCGATGTTTTTCACACCCAGGCGGCCCATCAGGTCCTTCAGCGCGAACATCTCTTCCGCGCCGGCCAGGTCGCCCGCGATGGCGCCAATGCGGCTGGGGTCGTGATCCTTGAAGTTCGCCGCGGCGACCGACAGCGCCTCGTCCCACGTTGCCGGTTGCAGGCGGCCGTTGCGGCGCACGTAAGGCTGGTCGAGCCGCTGCGTGCGCAGGCCGTCGGCGATGTGGCGCGTCTTGTCGGAAATCCATTCCTCGTTGACGGCATCGTTGTTGCGCGGCAGCACGCGCATGACTTCGCGGCCGCGCGTATCGACGCGAATGGCCGAGCCGACGGCATCCATCACGTCGATCGATTCCGTCTTGCGCATTTCCCACGGCCGCGCATTGAACGCCCACGGCCGATGCGTCAGGGCCCCGACGGGGCACAGGTCGACGACGTTGGCGCTCATCTCGGACAGGATGCCCTGTTCCAGATAGGTCGTGATCTCGGCGTCCTCGCCCCGGCCGATGAGGCCCAGTTCCTCGACGCCCGCCACTTCCGTCATGTAGCGGACGCAGCGCGTGCAGTGGATACAGCGCGTCATCATCGTCTTGATGAGCGGGCCGATGTTCTTTTCCTCGACCGCGCGCTTGTTTTCCGTGTAGCGCGACCCGCCGATGCCGAAGGCCATCGCCTGGTCCTGCAGATCGCATTCGCCGCCCTGATCGCAGATCGGGCAATCGAGCGGATGGTTGATGAGCAGGAACTCCATCACGCCTTCGCGCGCCTTCTTCACAAGAGGCGTCGTGGTGGAGATGACTTTCGGGCTGCCGTCCTTGTTCGGTGGCAGATCGTTGACGCCCATGGCGCAGGAGGCGACGGGCTTGGGCGAACCCTGCACCTCGACGAGGCACATGCGGCAGTTGCCTGCGATCGACAGGCGCTCGTGATAGCAGAACCGCGGAACCTCCGCGCCGGCCAACTCGCACGCCTGCAGCAGCGTGGTGCCATCTTCCACTTCGATCGGCTTGCCGTCGATGATCAGTTGCTTCGGCATTCCCGTGTGCCTTGCCTTCGCCTTGCAGCCCGACCCCGGGCCAATCGTCATCCAGACTCAACGTGCCCACGGTATCGCGGGCACCCCTACTCCGCCGCGTCGCGTTGTGCCAGTTGATATTGGTCGATGCGTTCTTCGATCACGTGACGGAAATTGCGTATCAGGCCTTGTACGGGCCAGGCGGCCGCGTCGCCCAGTGCGCAGATCGTGTGACCCTCGACCTGCTTGGAGACGTCGAACAGCAGATCGATCTCGCGCTTCTGCGCCTGCCCCTTCTCCATACGCTCCAGAACGCGCCACATCCAACCGGTGCCTTCGCGGCACGGCGTGCACTGGCCGCAGCTCTCGTGGCGGT
>JAKAXS010000014.1 GCA_021816505.1 Pseudomonadota bacterium | reverse complement strand
CATTGGTGGTGCCAATGCTGTCCGGCGAAAGCCAGGAAGACCAGCGCAAACGCCAAGTCACCGAAACGCGCGCGACGCGCATCGCGATCCGGGCGGCGACCGAAACGACGGCTACGCGGCGCAAGGCGGTATCGGAGACCCTGAGGGATATCGATGCCCGCAACAAGGCGAGCAAGCGCGAGTCGCTGCAGATTCGTCTGCAGCGCGCCGGTTTGAAGACCACGCCCCGCGTGTTCTGGATGTGGAGCGTTGTCGTGGGTGTCGTGCTCACGATTGGCGTTGCGACGATGCTGCCGACATCGACACTGACTTTCGTTTTCCTTCCGCTGACGCTGTTCGTCGGCATCTTCGGCCTGCCGCGCTTCTGGCTCAAGAGGCGCATCGCCAAGCGCACGCGCAAGTTCACGAACGAGTTCGCCAACGCGGTCGAACTGATCGTTCGCGGCATCAAGGCAGGCCTGCCGCTCAACGAATGTCTGCAGATCATCGCGCGCGAAAGCCCGGAGCCGGTGTCCTCGGAGTTCCGCGAGGTCACCGATCAGCTTCGCATGGGCGTGACCACGACCGATGCCCTGGAGCGGCTGTCGCAGCGTATACCCGTTCCTGAAGTCCGCTTTTTTGCGATCGTCATCGCCATTCAGCAGCAGGCCGGCGGCAATCTGTCCGAAGCGCTCGGCAATCTGGCCGGTGTGCTTCGCGATCGCGCCAAGCTGGCGATGAAGGTTCAGGCGATGTCTGCCGAAGCCAAAGCCGGCGCCATGGTATTGGGCTCGCTGCCGCCGGGTGTCGGCGTCGCCATTTCATTGCTTTCGCCGAAGTATCTTTCGCCGATGTTCACCACCACGTTGGGCAACTTCATTCTTCTGATGGGGCTGATGTGGATGGGGATGGGTATTCTGGCGATGAAGAAGATGATCAACTTCAAGTTCTAGCGCGAGCGCCATGTCCTTCTTCGACACATTGATGAGCCCGCCGTTCCTCGCCACGCTGCTGGCGGCGGTCGCCGCATTTGCGACGGTGATCTCGCTGGTCGTGCCGTTGATCTCGCGCGACCGCGGTGCCGAACGCATGAAGACGATGGCGCTAGAACGTAACGCCATGCGCGCGCAGCGGTCCGTCGAGACAGCGCCGAAAGAGCGCGTCAGCCTGCGCGGCGAGAAGCCGAAAGGCTTCATGCAAAAGATCGTCGACCAATTCGATCTGAGGCGCCAGTTCGATACCGATGAACTTCGCAATCAGCTGAAGACCGCCGGTCTTCGCGGCCAGGGCCCGCTGTACACCTACATCTTCTTCCGGTTGGCGGCGCCGCCGATCCTGTTCCTGTTGGCGCTGTTCTATCTCTTCGCCATGAACGTCACGTCGCATCCTGCGTTCGTGAAGTTGCTGATGGCGGCGGCGGCGGCCGGTCTGGGCTACTACCTGCCGAACATCTTCGTGAAGAACCTCGCCAACAAGCGGAAGCAGGCGATAAGCCAAGCCTTCCCGGACGCGCTGGATATGCTGCTGATCTGCGTGCAGTCGGGCATGTCGGTCGAGGCGGGATTTCAGAAGGTGTCGAAGGAAATTCTCGCTCAGTCCGTGGAACTCGCAGAAGAGCTTTCTCTGACGACGGCCGAGCTGTCATACCTTCAGGATCGGCGCCAAGCCTATGAGAACCTTGGCTTGCGCACGGACTTGCCCGGCGTGAAGGCCGTCTGCATGGCCCTGATCCAGGCCGAGCGCTATGGTACGCCCGTCGGATCGGCGTTGCGGACCATGGCGAAGGAAAACCGCGACATCCGCATGTCGGAGGCGGAGAAGAAGGCGGCAGCGCTGCCGCCCAAGCTGACCGTGCCGATGATCGTGTTTTTCCTGCCGGTGCTGTTCGTCATCATCATCGCACCGATGATCGTCAACTACATCCTGGGCGCAAACTGAACGGTCGCTGCGACCGAGTTCAGTCGGTGCTCGACGTCTCGACACTCGAGCCGCGCAATCCGTTATCTGCAGGCGATGGCTTGACGGCTCGTGCCGGCGCGGGCTTCGGCTTGGCGGCGGGCTTTTCTTCTCCGGTCGCCCAATCGGACTCGGCCGCAGCGACAGCCGCCTTCTTCGTGCGATCGGGCTTCTGCTGCACCTGGACGATCTTGCGCATCAATTCAGAGTTGGCCTCGGCCGCCTCCGGCGACAGATCCTGTGCAGCGAGCTTTTTGGCCTCGTCGAAGCGGCCCTGCAGGCTGAGCACGAGCGCGAGGTTCTGGCGAACCTTTACGTTGCTTGGGTCGGCCGCCGCGGCCTGGCGGAGCAGCGGCTCGGCTTTCGCCGGTTCGCCGCTCATCATGTAGGCGAGCGCCAGGTTGTTGACGACGGATGCGTGATCGTTCGACAGAGGCCGCGCGCGCTCGAAGAATGGAATCGACTCCGCGTGCTTGCCCTCTTTGGCGAGGACGGTGCCACGGGCTGACACGACGCGCCAATCGGGGTTCGTCGGGTCGTCGGCCGCTTCGAGCAGTCCTTTGGCCAGGCTCAGCTTGCCCTGGTCCAGCGCAAGGCGCCCATAGGCCGAGAGAATGCGGCGGTCGCCGTTGTTGGCCTGGCTCGCCGTCTGCAGGACAGTCAGCGCTTCGGGCTTGCGATTGTTCGTTTTGAGGATCTCGGCGTAAGCCAGCGCGGCGTCAGGGTTGCGCGGGTTCTCTGCGAAGGCCTTGGCAGCCTTGTCGAGGTCGCTCTCTGGGGGCTTCACAGACGAACTGGACGTGTTGCCCAGCGCGCTCTCCAGGTTCTGTGCGGTCTCCGAGCAGGCGCTCAGCATCAGAGCGGCGGTGAGGGCCAGCAAGGTGCGGCCCGCCGTGGCACGGCGGGTGGGCTCTCCTTTGCTTTCCTTGCACGGCATCGACGACTCCGAAGCGAATCTCGACGTCAGGAGACTCTGCTTCGGGTATCAGCGTCAACAGACGCCTCTAATCTATCCGTGTGCCCAAAATGTCATGCCATTTCGGCTTGCGCGCCGTTGGCCCAAGCGGCCATCTCCGGCATGCCGAAAACAGTGTCGATATAGGCCTTTGCCGTCCCGTCATCGCCATATCGCGTCAGGTCCGGAACGTAGGTCTTGAGGCGCGAGGCGACGGGGGCATACATGGCGTCGGCGGCCGAAAACTTGGCGAACAGAAAGCGGCCGGATTTTCCGAATCGGTTGCGCGTCTCTATCCACAGCGAAATCACGCGACGAATATTGTCCTCGACCGGTTCGGGAAACGCGTCCTGATGGCGTGACGTCGATAGGATCGACATCGGACACGCCTCTCGCAACGCCTGGAAGCCGGAGTGCATTTCCGCCGATACGCTGCGCGCGATCGCACGCGCAGCCAGATCCGATGGCCAGATGCCCAGGTCCGGGTGCTTGTCCGCCAGGTATTCCAGGATGGCCAGGCTGTCCCACACCATCAGATCGCCGGCCCACAGCACCGGCACTTTGCCCGCGGGCGAATGCGCCTTGATCTGGTCTGCACGGTCGGCGTCACGGAGATTGATGTTCACCTCGTCGAAGGGAATGGCCAGCCGCTTCATGAGAAGCCACGGCCTCAGGCTCCAGCTCGACGTGTTTTTATTGCCAATTACCAGGCGATAGTTTGCTCCCGACATGCTCATCATCTTTCCGAAGCGAATTGTGTTTTTGCGACCGTTGCGGATAATGCCGCTCGAGCCAGAGTTTCCTAACCGCCATTGAGCGAGGTTTCCACCTCCGCATGCAAGACAAAAGCAGTACACAAGTCGACGCAGGTTTGGGGCATGTCTTCGCCAGCGGCGCGCCGCACGACGCGGACACGCCGATCTTCCTGGTGCGCGAAGGATCGAACCTTTCCGTCGTGGGGACGGAGGCGCGCCAACGGTGGTTACAAACCGTACGGTTCACGGCCGCTGCGAAAAAGCAGACTTTGGTACCGGACGGCGACGGCAGCATCGCGGGCGTTATGCTCGGCTTAGGCAACGGCGAAGCCGGCGAGCCCTGCGGGCCCTCCGAGTTGCTCACTGGGCAACTTGCGGCGACATTGCCGCCCGGCACATACCGGCTCGGCGCTGACTGCAACCAACCTGAACTCGCTGCGCTGGCGTGGGGTCTCGGCGGCTACAGCTTTCGTCGCTACAAATCCAAGAGCGTCGCCGACGCGGTGCGGCTGCGTGTGCCTGAGACTGTCGATCCCCAGCGCCTCGCGACATTCGTCGAAGCGGTGTGGTTCGGCCGCGATCTGATCAACACGCCGGCATCCGACATGGGGCCCGACGAGTTGGAAGACGCGGCGAGAGGGCTAGCGTCGCGGTTCGGTGCGCGCATCTCGGTCATCACCGGAACGGCACTGCTCGAACAGAATTTCCCGATGATTCATGCCGTCGGCCGCGCCAGCCCGCGTGCGCCGCGATTGATCGACATCAACTGGTCGAAGCCGGGTGGGCGCGCCGACGCGCCGCGCATCACGCTGGTCGGCAAGGGCATCTGTTTCGACACGGGCGGTCTCGACATCAAGCCTGCCGCCGGCATGCTGCTGATGAAAAAGGACATGGGAGGTGCCGCGACCGCGCTGACGCTCGGGCACCTGATCATGGGCACGGGCCTCGACGTGCGCCTTCGAATCCTCATTCCGGCGGCTGAGAACTCGATCGCGGGCAACGCCTTCCGGCCGAGCGACGTGTTGCAGAGCCGCGGCGGCAAGACCGTCGAAGTCGGCAACACCGATGCCGAAGGTCGCCTCGTGCTGGCCGATGCCATTTCACTCGCGGACGAGGAAGAACCGGACAGCATTTTCGTTTTCGCCACGCTCACCGGCGCCGCGCGCGTGGCCCTCGGGCCCGATCTGCCGGCCGTGTTCTGCGACGACGAGGATTTCGCGGCGTCGATCGCCAGGGCCGGGCTGAGCGTCGGTGATCCCGTGTGGCGCATGCCGCTCTGGCCCGGATACGAGCGACATCTGCAAAGCGATGTGGCAGACATGAACAACGTCTTCGAGTCGCCGTTCGCCGGCGCGGTCACGGCCGCCCTGTTTCTGAAGCGCTTCACCACGCGCGCGCGCCGGTTCGCGCATTTTGACTTGTTCGGCTGGCGGCCCATCGTCCGGCCGCTCGGACCGAAGGGCGGCGAACCGCAAACGGCGCGCGCCGTTTTCTCGGTTCTGGAAGGCGAAATGAGGAGCACATGAGCGAGGACCTCGACATACCGGAGGACGAGGACGACGGCCTCGTTCCGCCGCCGCTGCCGGAAACGGCGCCGCGGCGACCGTCCGGCCTCGATCCGCGCCGCCACGCGTTCCGGGACGATCTCGCAGCCAGCATGCTCGCCGGGCGGGTCGACGCGGCCAATTTCGTCGACGGCGAAGCGCGGCAGGTCATTCGTGCCTCGGTGCCGATGCGCCGGCGGCCGGCCGCCAATGCGGCGCTGGATACCGAGGCGCTGTTCGGTGAAATGCTTGTCGTCTACGATGTCGCCGACGGCTGGGCCTGGGCGCAGCTCGATCGCGACGGCTATGTCGGCTATCTGCCGCTCGATACGCTGAGCCTCGATGTGCAAGAGCCGACGCATCGCGTGCGGTCCATCGGGACGTTTCTCTATCCGGTGCCGGACATCAAGGCTCCGCCGTTGATGCACCTGAGCCTCAACGCACAGCTCAGCGTCGCCGAAGGGGATGAGCGGTTCTGCCTGCTCACGACCGGCGGCTTCGTCTACACGCGGCACATCGCGCCGATCGATCGCTTCGGCAAGGACTTCGTCGCCGTGGCCGAGATGCTGATCGGCACGCCATACCTCTGGGGCGGGCGGACGCGTATCGGCATCGACTGTTCGGGTCTGTTGCAGAATGCGCTCGAGGCCGCCGGCTATGCCTGTCCGCGCGACAGCGACATGCAGGAAGCCGAGGTGGGCGATGCGATCGACGTCACCGACTTCGAGCAGCTGCGGCGCGGCGACCTGCTGTTCTGGCCCGGCCACGTCGGCATCATGGCCGACGGCGTGATGCTGCTGCACGCGAACGCGCATCACATGGCCGTCACGGTGGAGACGCTGCCCGAGGCGCTGAACCGCATCGCCAAGACGGGCGTGCAGTTGCGCACGGTGAAGCGTTTGCCCTCCGCGGGAGCGTAGCGCCCCTCAGCGGCGATAGGGCAGGAAGTGGTGATCGCGGCTCTCGCAGCCGCTTGCGGGCCGTACGCCCGCCTGCCATGCAGAGGCTCCCGGCGCGAAAATGAGCGTTTCGATCGCCACCAGCGCACCGGTCCGTGTGCTGCTCCATCGCCGCTGCACGACACGGCCCTCGATGATGGCTTCCGTCAGAGGCAGAAACGTCTCGAGGTCTGAGACGAGCAGATTCTCGTACGTCTGGCCGGACAGGATCATGTCGTAACGCTGATCGTGGCGCAGCAGGAGCTCGAACGGGCAAGCGCCGGTGACGCGCGGGACGACGGTCAAGTGCCAGAAATCCTCGCCGCCGTTCTCCGATACCTGCGCCACGTCCGAGATGGACGGCACCCAATAGCGCAGCCCCTCGATCGTACCCTGCAAGCCGTGGCGATAGACGTCATCCTGGATCATGCTAGCCACATTTCAGTCAATCACCTGCATTCGCTCTTCTGAGCATCGCAGTGATAATCGGCTCCAGGGCAGGAAGATGGACAATGGCAATGTCCGGTATCGACGATCGCTATATGATCCAGAATGTCCTGCAATCGCGGAGCAAAGGATCGCGTGACCACTAGTAAATCTTCATAGCGGACTGCTCGATCGAACGGCTTAATGCCGGATGCAGCCCCGTCCGGGTGGATACGTCAACGTCCCTGTGCAGCACCTCGCGCAGCAGAAATTCGATCTCAGTCAGCTCAACGAAACCGAACGATTTCGCCGGGTCCCGATCTATGAAGATATCGACGTCCGAGTCCGCCGTTGCCGCATCGCGAGCGTACGATCCGTAAAGGTAAACGGAGCCCGCACCGAGCGCCTTGAGGCGGTCGGCGTTTTCTCTGATGCGCTCTACGATGTCAGATCGCGACATACGCCCATTGTACCTCAGCTCCTGCGGCCCCTCAATGGCGGCAATCAGGTCGCGACGGCGGTGCGGTGGGCGACCTTGACGTCGAGGGCGGCGGCCATGAGCGCCTTGGTGTAGTCCTCGCGCGGGCTGGCGAAGATCTGCTCGGCAGGCCCTTCTTCCACCACTTTGCCGGCGCGCATGACGATGACGTAGTTCGACAGTGCACGCACCACCTTCAAGTCGTGGCTGATGAAGAGGTAAGCCAGGTTATGGCGCTGCTGCAGGTCGCGCAGCAGGTCGACGATCTGGGCCTGCACGCTCATGTCGAGCGCGCTGGTCGGCTCGTCGAGCATCACGAACTTGGGCTTCAGCACCATCGCGCGCGCGATGGCGATACGCTGGCGTTGGCCACCGGAAAACTCGTGCGGATAGCGATCGAGCCCCGATGGATCGAGGCCGACCTCCTGCATGGCCTGCGTCACGCGTTCGCGCCGCTGCCCATAGCTCAGCTCGGGCGCCTGGATCTCCAGGCCCTCCTCAATGATCTGAAATATGGATAGACGCGGACTGAGCGATCCGTACGGGTCCTGGAAGACGATCTGCATCTCCTTGCGCAGGGGACGCATCTGCTTGCTGTCGAACGCGTCGATGCGTTTGCCGACGTAGGCGATGGGGCCCTCGGAGGCGATGAGGCGCATGATGGCAAGGCCCAACGTCGTCTTGCCGGAACCGGATTCCCCGACCACGCCCAGCGTCTCGCCGGCACGCAGTTTCAGCGTGAGGCCGTCGACCGCCTTCACATGATCGACGACGGTTCGAAACACGCCCTTGTGGATCGGGAACCAGACTTTCAGGTTGTCTGTCTCCACGACCACCTGCCCCGTCTCGACCGACTGCGGTGGCTTGCCCTTCGGCTCTGCCGCGAGCAACTGCTTCGTATAAGCGTGCTTGGGCGCGGTGAAGATCTCCTCCGTCGCGCCTTCCTCGACGATGCTGCCTGCCTGCATGACGTAGACGCGCTCGGCCATGCGCCGCACGATGCCGAGATCGTGGGTGATGAGCAGCATGGCCATGCCCATCTCCTTCTGCAGCTGCGCCAGCAGTTCCAGGATTTGCGCCTGGATCGTCACGTCGAGCGCGGTCGTGGGCTCGTCGGCGATCAGCAGATCCGGCTCGTTGGCGAGCGCCATGGCGATCATGACGCGCTGACGCTGGCCGCCGGAAAGCTGGTGCGGGTAGGACGACAGGCGCTTTTCCGGCTCGCGGATACCGACTTTTTCAAGCAGCTCCAGCGTACGCACGCGCGCGGCTTTTTCGTCCATGCCACGATGGACTTTCAACACCTCTCCCACCTGTTTTTCGATCGTGTGCAGGGGATTGAGCGACGTCATCGGCTCCTGGAAGATGATCGAGATCTTGGAACCGCGAATACCGCGCAGCTCGGCCGGCTTCATCTTCAGGATATCACGGCCTTCGAACCAGATCTCGCCGGTGGGGTGCGAAGCCGCCGGGTACTGCAGAAGCTGCAGGATCGACAGCGCCGAGACCGACTTGCCGGAGCCGGACTCGCCGACCAGCGCCACCGTTTCGCCCTTGCCGATATTGAACGAAATGCCTTTGACGGCCTGCGTGACCGTTTCGCCCTGCCGGAAATCGACCGACAGGTTCTTGACGTTGACCAGGGTGTCCTTGTTCGCCACGGCGTGCCCCTATCTGAAGGTCTTGCGCGGATCGAGCGCGTCGCGCACGGCCCCGCCGATGAAGATCAAAAGCGACAGCAGCGTCGCGATGACGAAGAAGCCGGTGAGGCCGAGCCACGGCGCTTCCAGGTTCTTCTTGCCTTGCAGCAGCAGTTCGCCCAGCGAGGGCGAACCCGGCGGCAGGCCGAGACCCAGGAAGTCGAGCGCGGTCAGTGCCGCAACGCTGCCGGACAATGCGAACGGCAGGAACGTCAGCGTCGCCACCATGGCATTCGGCAGCACGTGCTTGAACATGATGCGGCGATCGGACAGGCCCAGCGCCTTTGCCGCGCGCACGTACTCGAAATTGCGGCCGCGCAGGAATTCGGCGCGTACCACGCCGACGAGCGTCACCCACTCGAACAGCAGCAGAATGCCCAGCAGCGTCCAGAAGCCCGGCGCCAGCACCGCCGACATCGTCAGCAGCACGAACAGCGAGGGCACGGACGTCCAGATCTCCAGCATGCGCTGCGCGAACAGGTCGATCTTGCCGCCGAAGTAGCCCTGCACCGCGCCGGCGACGATGCCGATGACGGAGGCGAGCGACGTCAGGATGATGGCGAACAGCAGCGACAGGCGGAAGCCGTAGATCACGCGCGCCAGCACGTCGCGGCCCTGGCTGTCGAGCCCGAGCCAGTTGGTGTTGCCGAACGTGTTGTAGCGGGCGAGCTGCGCTTCGTCGGTATCGCAGTACGGCATGCTGGACGACCACGACGGCGGTGCCGGATAGCCCAGGCACACGCCTTCCGCGTTCTTGCGGCGCGGGTAGTCCTTATTGATCGTGTCGAACGAGTAGCGCAGCAGCGGCCAGACCATCCAGCCGTGCTTGTCGATTTCGTCCTGGATCGCGGGATCGCGATATTGCGTGGTGGCGCGGAAGCCGCCTTCGAACATGCTTTCCGGATAGTCCTTCAAGACCGGAAACAGGATCTCGCCCTTGTAGGACGCGACGAGCGGGCGATCGTTGGCGATGAACTCGGCCAGGCCGGTCACCACGAACAGTACCAGCAGGATGCGCAGGCTCCAGTAGCCGCGCTTGTTGGATTTGAAGTTCTCCCAGCGGCGGCGGTTCAGCGGCGTCAGCGCGTAGCGCTCGCGCACGCCGCGCCACCAGCCGGTTGCGGCGGGCGTCTCGGCACCGGAACCGGCGATCGTGGTGTCTTTTTCCAGATGTGCGTCCACGCTCAGACCTCCCGGCTCTCGAAGTCGATGCGCGGATCGACGAGGGTGTAGACGAAATCGGAGACGATATTCACGACGAGGCCGATCAGCGAGAACACGAACAGCGAGGCGAACACCACCGGATAGTCACGCTTCTCGATGCTCTCGAACGCCAGCAGCCCCAGGCCGTCGAGCGAGAAGATCTGCTCGATCAGCATCGAGCCCGTGAAGAACGCGCCGATGAACGCCGCCGGGAAACCGGCGATGATCAGCAGCATGGCGTTGCGGAACACGTGGCCGTAGAGCACGCGTGGCTCGTCGAGCCCCTTGGCGCGAGCCGTCAGCACGTACTGCTTGCGGATCTCGTCCAGGAACGAGTTCTTGGTCAGGAACGTCATGGTCGTGAAGGCGCCGAGCGACATGGCGATGATGGGCAGCGTCAAATGCCAGAAGTAGTCGCCGATCTTGCCCAGCAACGACAGCTCGTCCCAGTTCTCAGACCACAGGCCGCGCGAGGGAAACCACTGGAAGAACGAGGCGCCCGCGAACATGATCAGCAGGAACACGGCGACCATGAAGCCCGGCACGGCATAGCCGATGATCAGCGCCGTCGACGTCCAGGTGTCGAACTTCTCGCCGTCGTGCACGGCCTTGCGGATGCCGAGCGGGATCGACACCAGATACGTTATCAGCATCATCCAGATGCCGAGCGAGATGGAGACCGGCAGCTTTTCCTTGATCAGGTCGATCACCGGCGTGTCGCGGAAATAGCTCTTGCCGAAGTTGAAGGTGGCGTAGTCCTTCATCATCTTGAAGAAGCGCTCGTGCGCCGGGCGGTCGAAGCCGAACTGCTTCTCCAGTTCCTTGATGAACTCCGGCTCCAGTCCCTGCGCGCCGCGATACTTCGACATCGCCATGTCGCCGGCGCCGCCCGCCTGGCTTTGCCCGGCGCCACCCACGTCGCTGCCGCCGCCGCCGATGCGTGAGGCGATGGAGCTTTCGGTGCCGGTCAGCTGCGCGATGATGCGCTCGATCGGTCCGCCCGGCATCACCTGTGCCAGCAGGAACGTCAGCAGCATGATGCCGAACAGCGTCGGGATGATCAGCAGCAGGCGCTTGATGAGATAATTGGACATGTCGCCGGTCCTGCTCCTCAGTCTTTCGCTTTGGTCTCGGCGGACGCCGCTTCAGCGGCGGCGACCGGCTTTTCGTCGGGTGGCGTCCTGGATCGCAGCCGGGCTGCCTTCTCGGCGTCATACCACCATGTGGCGGGCGCACCGATCGAGTACTTCGGCTTCTTCTCCGGCCAGGAGAACTTGTCCCAGAAGGCTATGGCGTGACTGCCCTTGTACCACTGCGGCACCCAATAGTGCCCGGAACGCATGACGCGATCGATGGCGCGCGCGGCCGTGACGAGGTCTTCGCGCGACTGCGCCGCCATCACCTTTTCCGCCAGCGCATCGACGACGGGATTGGCGATGCCGCCCAGGTTGGGGCTGCCTTCCTGCTTGGCAGCCTCGCTGCCCCAGTAGTTGACGATCTCGATGCCCGGCGTCAGTCCCATGACGTAGCGCTGGATGGCGATGTCGAAGTCGAACGATTTGAGCCGCTTCTGATACTGCGCGCCGTCCACCCGCCGCATGCGGGCGTCGACGCCGATATTCCGCAGGTTGGTGACGTACGGCAAGATCACGCGCTCGAACGTATCCTCGAAGATCAGGATCTCGACTTTCAGCGTTTCGCCCTTGTCGTTCTGGCGCAGACGCACGGGCGCGGCCTGACGCATCGCCATCGCCGTCTCGAAGCGGCAGAAGAAGCTGCAGCCGCCGTCGTTGTCGCGATACGTCCAGCCGGCCTGCTCCAGCAGCTTGCTCGCCTGCCTCAGCGGCTCGGCATTGTAGCCGAGCCCATTGCTCTTCGCCGGCACGAACGGCTCGCCGAACACCTCCGGCGGAAGGCGATCGCGATAGGGCTCCAACAAGGCGAGTTCGCCCGGCGACGGCGGGCCGACGGCCTTGAGTTCGGAATTCTCGAAGAAGCTTTCCGTGCGCGTGTAGAGCCCGAAGAAGAGAAAGCGATTGCTCCACTCGAAGTCGAACGCCTGGCCCAGCGCCTGGCGCACCAGCGGGTTGGAGAACTGCGGCCGGCGCATGTTCAGGAAGAAGCCCTGCGCGCCGGACGGGCGTCCGTCAGGCAGCACCTTGCGCTGAATGCGGCCGTCGCGCACGGCCGGCACGCCGTAGGACATCGACCAGTCCTTCGCGGTAAACTCTTCGCGGAAATCGAACGTGCCGTTCAGCAGGTTCTCAAGACCGACCTGGCGATCGCGAAAATAGTCGTAGCGGATCTCGTCGAAGTTGTTCGTGCCGGCGTTGACCGGCAGGTCCTTCGCCCAGTAGTCGGCGCGGCGCTTGTAGGCGACGAAACGGCCCGGCTGAAAGCTGCCGATCTCGTAAGGACCGGAGCCCAGCGGCTTTTCCAGGGAACTCTGATCGAAGTTGCGCGTCGCCCACCACGCCTTGGGCAGCACCGGCAGGCCGGCCACGATCAGCGGCAGGTCGCGCACCAACTCGCCCTGAAAGTCGTACCGCACGGTATGCGGGTCGATCGCGGTCACTCCGGTCACGTCGCGCAGGCGGCGGCGGAAGGAGACCGGGTGCCCCTTCTCCTTCAGGATGTTGAAGGTGAACACCACGTCGTCGGCGGTGATGGGAGAGCCGTCGGCGAACTTCGCTTCCGGCCGCATCTTGAACGTCACCGACTTCTTGTCGGCGGCAAGCTCAGCGCTTTCGGCGATGAGGCCGTAGGCGGCGCCGGGCTCGTCTCCCGACCCGGTCATCAGGCTGTCGTAGAGCAGGCCGAGGCCCTCGGCTGCGTCGCCCTTGAGAATGAACGCGTTGAAGGTGTCGAAGCTCGTCACGCCGCCCGAACCGATGAGCGCGATCTTGCCGCCCTTCGGTGCGCTCGGATTCACGTATTCGAAATGCTTGAAGTCCGCCGGATACTTCAACTCGCCGAAGGTCGACAGGCCGTGGCGAAACTCCGCGTTCGCCGGTTGTGTCACCGAAGCGAGCGTCATCGCCGCGAGCATACCGCACAGGCTTGCACGCCCCCACCTCATCGGCCGGCACGCGCTGCGGCGAGCGCCTTCTGCTTGTCGGCATCGAACCACCACGTGCGCGTTGCCGCCACGCGCTGCGAGGGGACCTTGGACGGCCGGCCGAACACGTCCCAGTAGGCGATGCGCTCGAACGGGTATTCCCAGTGCGGCACGACGATGTGGTTCCACAGCAGGACGCGATCGAGCGCCCGCGTGGCCGCCACCAGCTCGGCGCGATCCGGCGCGAAGATGATCTTGTCGATAATCTTGTCGACGGCCGGGCTCTTCAATCCCATCGTGTTGCGGCTGCCGGGCATGTCGGCGGAGGCGCTGCTCCAGAACTCGCGCTGCTCGTTTCCGGGCGAGAACGACTGCGCCATGCGATCGATGATGATGTCGAAGTCGCGGCTGCGCTCGCGGCGCTGATACTGCGAGCTGTCGACGACGCGGATCGAGGCGTCCATGCCCAGCGTCTTCAGCTCGTTGACGTAGGATTCGACGACGCCGACGATCTCGCTCATCGGGATCAGGAACTCGACCTTGAACTGCTCGCCCTTGTCGTTGACGAGCCGCTGCCCCTTCAACGTCCAGCCGGCCGCGTTGAGGAGCTTCATCGCCTCGGCCATATGGCGGCGATAGTCGTCACGCGTTTCGTTGACGGGGTTCTTCCATTCCGTCGTGAATACGTCCGGTGGCACTTCGCTGCGCACCTCATTGAGGATTTCCAGCTCGCGGCCTTGCGGCAACCCCGTCGCTTTCAGCTCGCCGCCGTCGAAGAAACTGCCGACGCGCAGGTACATGCCGTTGAAGCTCATCTTGTTGATGAGCTCGAAGTCGAACGCGAGATTGAAGGCGCGGCGCACGCGCGGGTCCTGGAACTGCGGACGGCGCATGTTGAAAACGAAGCCGGACATCTCCCACGGGCTGTAGACGCGGATGGCGTCTTTCTTGACGCGGCCTGTCTTGGTCAGTTCCTCGTACTTCGTCACCCAGTCGCGCGCGGTCGTCTCGGTCCACAGATCGACGCTGCCGGCCTTGAACGCTTCGAACGCCGGCGTCTTGTCACGATAGTAGGTGTAGCGGATCTCGTCGAAATTATACTGGCCGCGATTGATCGGCAGATCCTTGCCCCAGTAGTCCTTCACGCGCTCGTAGACGATGGACCGGCCGGGATCGACCGACTTGATGCGATAGGCGCCGGAGCCCACGGGCACTTCCAACGTCGATTTCGAAAGATCGCGCTTGTTGCCATTCGCGTCCGTGCCTTCCCAGAAGTGCTTGGGCAGGATGTAGACGAGCTGACCGACGATCTGCGGCATCTCGCGATTGTTCTTCACGTCGAAGCGGAACGTGACTTCCCGTTCGCCGGTCTCTTCGACGGCGACGACGTTCTTGTAATAGAGCGCGAACAGCGGATGTGACTTCTTGAGCGCGAACAGCGAGAAGATCACGTCATCGACGGTGATCGGCTTGCCGTCGTGAAACTTCGCGCCGTCGCGCAGCTTGAACGTGACGGACGAATAGTCGTCCGGGTAGGAGACCCATTCGGCCAGCTGCCCGTATTCGGTGGAGCTTTCGTCCGGGCTCTCGTTCATCAGGGTTTCGTAGATCAGCGGCACGGCCGCCGCCTGATCGCCCTGCGTGGTGAACGGATTGAGACTGTCGAACGAACCGCCGGGGATGGCCATCCGCAACGTGCCGCCCTTGGGCGCGTCGGGATTGACCCAGTCGAAATTCTTGAAGTCCGGCGGCATCTTCGGCTCGCCGATCAGCGAGAGCGCGTGATGACGCTTCTGCTCCTGCGGCGATGACGATGCGGGCGTTGTGAGGGCTGGCAATAGAAGCGCCAGGCTTGCACCCAGCGCCAGGAAAACAGATGTGATCGCTATGCGGCGAACGTTGGCCAAGCGCAACGGAGCTGTCTCCTCCTCATCCTGGGCCGGGCAATTCGCGGCCGATGCGCCGCCATCTTAGGGAGGCGACGAGGAAAAGGCGACCGGGGCCGAATTAATTATTGTTTAGTTGGGCAGCGGCGCCGGGCTGTCCGCCAAAGTGCGCAGATAGGCGATGATATCGGCCAGTTCCTGCGGCTTTGCCACGCCCGCGAAACCCATCTTGGTGCCCGGCAGATACTTCTTCGGGCTATGGATGAAGCCCGCAAGGTGCTCGTACGTCCACTCGCCGCCCTTGGCCTTCATCTGATCGGAGTAGCCCTTGAAGTCGCCGAGTGCGCCCAGCTTGCGGTTGACGACGTTCCAAAGGTTCGGGCCGGCTTTGCTCGCGGCATCCTTGGCCACCGTATGGCACGAGGTGCACTTGCCCAGGGCCTGCTTGCCTGCCTCGGGTTTTGCCGTCTTGAGGAGCGCGACGACGTCTGCGGGATTGAATGCGGGGCCTTCGGCCGCGGCGGCGCCGGCACCTGCGGCTGCTTCCTCGGGCGGCGGTTCAGGCAGCTGATAGCCCGCGGCGGGATCATAATGGGGGTGGCTCGAACTGATCACCACGCGTGCGCCGACGATCACCAGAAGCGCCAGAAGCACCGCAGCTGAAATCTTGGAAAATTCGAATGAGTCCATCATCGGGGTCCCGCTTTCCCGTGTCGCGTCGTTTATCCGGTTCTATAAGGCATCGACCCGCTGGTGCAAGGCTGGCTGCCCGATGCTTTCGGCCTTGCCCCGAGACTTTTTGTCACTTACCCGATCAATCTGCCGCTAC
>JAKAXS010000388.1 GCA_021816505.1 Pseudomonadota bacterium | reverse complement strand
CGAGGCTGGGGCGGCGCAGTGCGATCGAGCGTTCCAGTGTCGAATAAGGGATCTTCAGGACGCCGAGGAGATCGATGCCGAAGGGGTTCAGCCACGTGCCGATGTAGCGGTCTTCGTGATAGCTGAGGCACTGCCAGAAGTGCTCGGGCACCTCGCGGACCGGAATGGATTTGTGATCGGGATTGGCCACGTAGTCGCCGACTTCGATGGCGGCGTCGGTGAAGTTCACGTCCCGGCTGGAATCCAGCCGCGGATCGAACGTGCCGACGAAGTTGCCGCGCGTGTCGTACAGCGCCGTGGCAAGCCAGCGTTCCGCGTCGTAGCGCAGCTTGTCGCCCAAGTAGTAGTGGCCGACGAATCCGCGAATGGGCGCGACGAGGTAGACCAGGACGAGCGCGAAGACGACGTAAGCGCCAACGGCCGTGACGACGTGGCGGAGAGGACCGAGGCGAACGTGGATGGCGCTCCAGGCGGTCAGCAGCCCGACGGCGCGCAGCGGTATGGCGAGCAGAAGCTCGACCGCATGCATGAAGAGGCGAACGACGCTGAGCATCTGTGGGCCGACGACGGGAGGAACGCGCGGCGCGCAGGAGAGCAGGCCACGGCATCGGCGTAGCGTGGATTTGTGTTGGGGCGGCGGCTCGATTGCGGCGCGCAGAAGTCAGATCGAGCGCGAGAAAGGCGGAGTGGACGCGCCTTGCAGCGCGTCGCCAAGAGAGCAGTCAGTTCGACGATCTGTGAGATGTATCGCTTCGATTACATGCCCTGAAGGAGGACAAAGAGACCGACGCCGACAGCTGGCCCCAGCAACGTTGCCGCGACCATCATAAAAAATGACTTTATAGCCATGACACTACCCCGGCTTACTTGAATACAAATTCACCCAACAGCGCCTCGGTAAACAACCAGGCAGCATCGCCAAGATCCCCTCAAGATCGGGACGACATGAGCATAATACACGAAAAAGGTGTGGAATCACGTGATATTCTTACTACGGACACAATTCGGTTCGCAGTCGCGAAATGTCATCGCGCTGACATCAATCGAATCCCGATCTCGTTTCCGTGAACAGAAGCAACGAGTTGCTAGCGCCCGGCCGACATGCCCCCTGCGCGATCCACCCTGCCGCAGCGCCGAAAAAGCAAGCAGTCGCACCTGAGTTTTACACAAGTAAGTTTGGACAGCGATTACTTCACATCGAAAAGACGTAGCTGCTTTTCGTCCTGTCCCTTCGTCTCGTAGGCGAGCTGTTCGATACGATCGAACGGCACCTGCTCGGCCTCGATGAGGGAGCGTTGCGCCTTCATGGACCGCACAAGCCCTTCCTGCACAAGGTGGAATTCGCCGACGGTCTGCCCCGGCAGCACCGCTGCGGGATCAAGGCCGCTCTCGCTCTGGAACGCCGCCTTGAGCTTGCGCAGCGCGGTGTCTTCACGCACGCGGCCGATGAACCAGGACGTGATCTGGTCACGCGACTTGTAGTCGAGGTCGCCCGGCGACTGCGTGGCGAGCATGATGCCGAGGCCCGCGGAGCGCGCCCGCTTCAAGAGGCTCTGCAGGGGTTCGGCCGTCGCCGGCTTGGCGTTGGCCGGGATGTAGAGGTCGGCTTCGTCGAACATGACGACGGCCTGCAATTCGTCGTTCGGGTTGCGCTGGCAGAAGCGCAAAGCCTCCGACAAGAACTGCGAGACCCAGAACAGGATGTTCTCGTTGTCGCCGAGGAAGCCGGTGTAGATGATCGACAGACGTGTGCGGCCGTCGCGGGCGAACGGGCCGATGCCGAGCAGGCTGTCCATGCGCAGGCTTTCGCCGCCGCCTTCGAACAGAGTGGAGTTGCGGTGCCGCAGGCTGTCCAGCTGAGCGACGAGGTCGCGGCGCAGCTTGCCCGATGGGTCCATGCGCTGCGTCAGATCGGTCAGCTCGGGATCTTCATCCTCCAGCAGGTGAATGAGATCGCCCAGCATCACCTCGCGGCTCGATCGCGAGCCCAGGATGCGCAGCGCGACCGACAGCGTGCCGGACTGCTTCTGGTGCGTGGCCGAATTCTTCAGATGCAGCATTTCGCCCAGGGCGGCGGCCGACAGGTTCGCCAGCAACTGCTGCTCATGCTCCGGCAATTCGTTGATGCCGGTGGGCAGCAGCGTGATCGAAATGGGCCGGCCAGACGAACGGCCGGGCGTATAGACGGCGACGTCGATCGCATCGGCGAGCTTTTCGCGTTCGCCGCGACGCTCCGTGTATTCCTCGTCGTTGGCGCGCCAAACGTCGGGATTGGCGTAGCTGCAGAGATCGCCCTTGCGGTCGATCAGAACGGCGGGGATGCCGCGCAGCAGCAGCTGTTCGATCAGGCAGAGCGCGAGCGTCGTCTTACCGGAGCCTGAGCCGCCGAGCACGGCCGCATGACGCTTCAGCACGTTGCGGTTCAGCGTGATGGGCTTGTTGCGTGCGCCCGAGCCGGTCTGCCGGCCGGCAACGATGCTTTCGCCGTTGGACCCAGTCTCATCGAGAATGACGGACAGAGGCAGTTCGTCGTCGTTGGCCGCGGGCGTCTCGTCGGGACCGCCCGTGCCGGTCCATTGCGTCCAGCCGCTGGTGCCGGTGGGTGGACCCACCGTCGCGCTTGGCTGCGTGCCAGCATCGTCGGTCTGATCCAACTCGGGCTGGGCGAAGCTCACGGGCCCGGCCTCGCCACCGGTGGTCGCCGGCTTGGGTAGAGCGCGGCCACCGATGAGGTCCAAGCGCAGCAGCTGCACGATGCAGATGAGGTTGGACAGCAGCTTGGCGTCCTCGAACCATCCGGCGAAGCCCGGATCGTGGCGATGATGGGCGTGGAACTCGCGCACGGTCATCATGCGCTCCCACTCCGCCATCGGCACCATGATCTGGCGGCCGGAGTTCTCGCGGAACTTGCGGAAGGACTGCGCCGTCTGGCTCTTCTTCACGGTCGGGAAGTCGGACGCGCGCAGCATGAAGCACGGCTTGGCGCCCATGTTCGCCAGCACCTTGTCGAGCTGCCGCTTCAGGCCGCCGCCCTGCGTCGCGCGGTTGCACAGGAAGATGCGCGTCTCGCTCGTCAGTCCGGACTTGTGGCGGACAGACAGATCGAACGCCGGCAGGTCGTCGGCGATTTCGAGGCGCTTGATCGATGCGGTGACGTTGCCGTTCCACTCGTCTTTCGCCAAGGCGACGGCGGAGGACAGGATATCCATCAGCTCGCCGTCGTCGGACGGGATCTCGGCTTCCGAAGCGTGCTGGAAGCGGTTCCACATCTCACGATAGTCGATGCTGGAAGAGACGCGCGGCGCGGGCGCATCATCCGCCGGCGCATCCCAGGCGAAGCCCAGGGCGGCTGCGAGCGTATTGATGAAGCCGCCGCCCTTGTCTTCCGGCTCGGCGTGCTCCTCCGGCTCGGGCTCGACTTTTGAAACGAGACGGCTCTGCGCGTGCTCCAGCAGGCGGCGCGTGGAAAGGCCGCCGAACTCCTCGAAGAACTGCTTGCCGAAGAACTGCGAAGGATCGGGATAGCTCGCGCCGCCGTTGGCATTGGCCTCGTGCGCGAGGCGCTTGGCGATGATGAGGCGGGCTTCCTCCGCGGTGCGGCTCTCGTGCAGGGCAACCGGGCCGGACTTCTCGATGCGGTCCACATAGGACTGGGCGAGGACGCCGCGCACCTGGCCGTAGAAATCTTCCAGGCAGGAGATGATGATGATGGCGTTGGGCAGGCGGTTGGCGATCTGGATGAGATCGCGCACGG
>JAKAXS010000387.1 GCA_021816505.1 Pseudomonadota bacterium | reverse complement strand
ATGGCTCCTGTTCGCACACATCCGCATGCTGATAAGAAAAATCGCACGCAACGGTTAGACCCACTACTATTCAGAGTCAGGTTCTCAGATGTCCCAGTTCATCCAATGCAAGCCGGCACGACGAAACACAGGCATGATAGTCGCCCTCGCGGAAATGCTTCTCGGCATTTTGAATAGCGTCGGAGATGGCTTCCCATTCCTTCGGGCGATCCACAAGAGGCAACGGCACTTCGAGCAATAGAACGTCGCGCGCGCCGGCGCTGCGGAGCTTTTGCAGCCAATCAGACCGCGGAACCTGGCAGCGCCAGTCATCTTGCACGGGATGGTCGCCGTTCTGATCCGAGCCGACGCCGATCGCCTGAAGCTCGAATGCGACATCGCCCGTCTCACGCGATCGTTCAATGGCCGCGATCTAGCCGGGCTGCAAAGGCAGAACCAGGATCGAGCTCATGCGGTTGGGATTGACAAATTGCTTGATGAATATAGGTGCTTCGGGTCGCGCAAATCCCGCCTGTTGAACTCCCGCACGATTTGTTCTGAGGCCGACCCGTGCTCCAATAACAAATACCTGCCGCCCATGATCCCCTTGCGGATTCACCGCGATGTCGAGGCCAAATAGGAGCTCGTAGGCGCCAACAACGGGACGCAACGTCACGCCCTGTATTCTGGCTTCGGCAACGATCCTGCTATTGACCGTGATGCTCATGGCCTTCGCTCTATCGGAACTCAGCAAAATCGTCATGCGTGAGCGAAACGCGCCGGTCCACACTGACGCTGCCTCATCGCTCGTCCAACTCGCGGCAATGGCTTTCTTTCGCCTTCCTTCGCCCAGATTGACGTTTTGCTTTCCGCGGTCGCGTAAAAATCCAGCCTAGCGTATTGACGCTGTAGTTACCGCGAGTATATTTTATTCATGGAAAAAGCCCTCAGTTCTCATTCCAAGCATCATAAAGCCGCGACCGTGGCGGTTGCGAGTCGCCCTCGTTCGGGTGACCGCAGGGGCAGCATTAACTTGCGGATTGAGGCAGACACCCGCCAGCTGATCGATGAGGCCGCAGCGATACTTGGCAAGACGCGCACCGAGTTTATGCTGGAGAGCGCCAGGCGGCAGGCGGTTGATGTTCTGCTTGACCAGCGACTCTTTGCGCTCGGTCCTGAGCGTTATGATGCTTTTCTGCACGCCCTCGATAATCCGCCGCCGCCGGGTCCGAAACTCGCGGCGCTGATGCGTCGCGTTCCGGCATGGCAAAAATAGAAGACGTTCCGGAACACCACGAACCGCTCATTTCGGCTCCTGTCCCCCTGTCGCCCGATCATGACCTGTCGGGCTTCGACTGTGGTGAACCTGTGCTGAACGACTGGCTATGTCAGCGCGCCCTGAAAAATGAAAGCCGGTTTTCGCGTACCTATGTCGCCTGCGCAAGTAATCGGGTCGTCGCCTATTTCTGTATTTCCGCCGGTTCGGTCGAGCGAGGGGCGGTTCCAGGCAAGATGCGCCGGAATGCTCCCGATGCAATTCCGGTTTCCGTCATTGGCCGGTTGGCTGTCAGCCTTGATTACACAGGAAAAGGGCTTGGCGCGGACTTGCTGGCGGACGCGCTGCGCCGGATCGCGCTGGCCTCGCAAAATATCGGCATCGCTGCGGTTTTGGTCCACGCCAAGAATGAGGCGGCCAAGCGCTTCTATCTGCGTTGCGCCGAGTTCATTGAATACCCGGAAGACAGTCGCATCTTGTTCCTTCCCATCGACACCGTAATCGCCTCCCTTCAGTCTCGCTAGCCCCTTCCCGGCGTGAAGGCCGGAGATTCTACGTTGCTCAGGCGCGGCCTCGGTGGATTCCTGCTGCTGGAAATTAGAGCGGTTTTTGACCTGAATGAATCGCGTGGGGGTTCCCGAATCGGCTGAATGCTGATTCACGATGTTTGCTGGTGAAGGAGGCTGGCATGCATGGTGAAGGTACTGTCTCTGGATTTGCGTGAACGTGTGGTGGCGGCGATTGATGGTGGGATGTCTCGCCGTCAGGCGGCGGAACGCTTTGGGGTCGGGATCGCGAGTGCGATCCGCTGGGCGCGACTGGCCCGGGAGAATGGTTCGCCGGTGCCGATGAAGGTGAGCGGCGACCGCCGCTCGGAACGGATCGAGCGGCACGCGGGGTTTATTCTTGGCCTGGTCGAGACGACACCGGACCTGACACTTACCGAGGTCCGGGAGAGGCTGATGGCGGAGCGATCGGAGCGGTTTGGTGTTTCGACGATCTGGCGGTTCTTCGGGCGGCACCGGGTCACGCTGAAAAAAAGACCGGGCCTGCGATGGAGCAGGACCGCGCGGACGTCCTGAAGCGGCGCCGTAAATGGGGCGAGAGCCAGGTCGATCTCGAACCCGAGCGGTTGATCTTCATCGATGAAACCTGGGCGTCCACCGACATGACCCGGCGCAACGGCCGTGCTCGCAAAGGCGAACGGCTGCGCGCTGGCATTCCGTTCGGCCATTGGAAGACCACCACCTTCGTCGCCGGCCTGCGGCTCGACGGCATCGTGGCGCCGATGGTTATCGACGCCCCGATCAACGGCCGTAGTTTCCGGACCTATGTCGAGAAGGTGCTCGTCCCCGAGTTGCGGCCGGGCGATATCGTCGTCATGGACAATCTCGGCAGCCACAAGGCGCCCATCATCCGTGAGATGATCGAAGCCGCCGGCGGCAGCCTGCTCTACCTTCCCCCCCTACAGCCCCGACTTCAATCCGATCGAAAACGCCTTCCCAAAGCTCAAGGCAATGCTGCGCAAAGCCAGCGAGCGAACCATCGACCACCTCTGGAGCACAATCGGCCAGATCATCGACACCATCACCCCCACCGAAGCCAAAAACTACTTCAGCGCCGCTGGATATGATCCATCCTGATCAGAACGTGCTCTAGCGCCGTCTTGATGGCCAGCGCTCAGTAATACTGACGCACTCGTTAGTTTCGTCGGCGCAATCTTGAGAGATGCAGCTTCAACTGCCAGGCCACCAGTGGTCATCCTGGGGGCAGTGTCAAAGGAACCCGGCTTGTGAGCGAGCCGAGGCGTCGATCTAGCCTCTAGCCATGACCCAGCGCTCCCCGTTCCGCAACTTTAAGACAAGCCCCCGAGATCATCCGGCTGGCAATGATGATGTACATCCGGTTCCCGCTTTCGCTCCGTAATGTGGAGGATCTGCTGCACGAGCGCGGGATCGACATCTGCCATGAGACAGTGCGGTTCTGGTGGAGCCGGTTTGGCCCGATGTTCGCGGCCGAAATCCGCAAACGGCGCGTCGAGGGCATGCGGTCAAGCCGCTGGCGTTGGTACCTGGACGAGGTGTTCGTGAAGATCAATGGCGAACGACACTACCTCTCGCGTGCCGTCGATCACGAAGGCGAAGTGCTCGAAAGCTTCGTGACGAGGACGCGGGATAAGAAAGCCGTATTGAAATTCATCAGGAAATGTCTGAAGCGGCATGGTCATGCCGAGAAGATTGTGACGGACAAGCTCGGCTCATATGAGGCGGCACTACGAGAAATCGGTATCCGCAATCGTCAGGATAATGCCCGCTGGGCGAACAATCGCGCCGAGAATTCACACCAGCCGTTTCGACGACGGGAGCGGGCGATGCTTCGCTTCCGGCGGATGCGAACACTACAGAAATTCGCCTCCGTTCACGCCTCAATCCACAACCACTTCAACCAGGAACGCAGCCTCTAATCCCGCCCTAATTTCAAATTGAACCATACCGCTGCGCTCAAGATC
>JAKAXS010000386.1 GCA_021816505.1 Pseudomonadota bacterium | reverse complement strand
TCGTCGACAGCCGGCCGCGCGTGGCCGAGTTCACGCCCGACGGCAAGACCGTGTGGGTCACCTCCGAGATCGGCGGCACTGTCGCGGTCATCGACGGCAACACCCACAAGATCGTCAAGAAGTTCGGCTTCGAGATCCCTGGCATCAAGCCGGAGCTGATCCAGCCCATGGGCGTGCGCTTCTCGAAGGACGGCAAGGTCGCCTTCATCGCGCTTTCGACCGCCAACCGCGTCGCCGTCGTCGATGTCGCGACCTATGAAGTGAAGGACTACATCGTCGTCGGCCAGCGTCCCTGGCACATGCAGATCGACGAGGAAGGCAAGAAGCTCTACGTCGCCAACGGCCTCACCAACGACATGACGGTGGTCGATGTCGCCACCTTCAAGGCCGAGAAGTCCGTGCCGGTGGGGCGGCTGCCCTGGGGCGTGATGATCAAGCCTTAGCGGGTCGCGAAATGCGCATGACGTTAAATCTCCGGCCGTTGCTGCTTGCGACCCTGATCGCCGGCACATGGATCGGTGGCACCCCGGCTGCGACCGCACAAGTCATCCTCGGGCTCCCCGACGAAGAGGCGGCGACCCCGTCCAAGCAAGCAGCCAGCGACGCGGTGAAATCGAACATGAAGTCCGTGCGCAAGCTTGTGCTGGACGCGCACACGCTGATCACGCACCGCCGCTTCTCTCCGCAGCAGGCACGCCGTCTATCCGACGACCTGAAGCGCCATGCGGATGCGTTGCGGGCCGACGCGGCCGCGTCCTCTGACATCGTAACGCCGCTTGCCGAAGGCGCGGCTGAGATCGGCGCGCCGATGCAGGGCGAAAGCCAGTTCGATGCTCTCACCAAGCTGGAAACCGCGCTCGCGCGCTATCCGCAGATTTACGACGACCCCGACTGGAAGCCTTTGCGCTGATTGTCCTGAATGGGAGACCGCCATGCCCATCGATCTCGCCGCACGATCTGCTTCTACGATCGCTCTGTCAGCGGTGTGCGCGCTCGCCTTCTTCGCGATGGCGCACGCCGATACAGCCGGCCCACCGCCAACGGCTGATGCCGCGCCGGCCGCGCAAGCGACGCCTGTCGAAAAGCCCGTTTCGTCCGTCACACTTGCCGGTCATGGCGCCGATCTCTGGTGGGCCGACTACAGCCCGGACGGAAAACGTGCCGTCACCGCGTCGAGCGACAAGACCGCCCGCATCTGGGATGCTGCATCGGGTGAGACGCTGCTGACGCTCGCCGGTCACGACGAGGCCGTGCGCGTGGCCCTGTTCAGCCCCAACGGCGCCGAAATCGTCACCGCCTGCCGCAATGGACTCGCCAAGATCTGGGACGCGAACACCGGCAAGGAAATCGCCACGATCGACGGGCACAAGGAGATGATCGAAGGCGTGGCCTTCAGCCCGGACAGCGAGCGCCTCGTCACCGCCTCGCGCGATTCCACCGCCATCCTGTGGGACGCCAAGACCGGCAAGCGATTGGCCAATTTGAAGGGCCACGCCGAGTGGCTGTCCGGCGTCGAGTTCAACCACGACGGCTCGCTTATTCTCACGTCATCGAGCGACAAGACTGCGCGCGTGTGGGACGGCAAGACCGGCGCGCCCGTTGCCACATTGGAAGGTCATGACGGCCTCGTCACCAGCGCCACCTTCAGCCCCGACGGCAAGTGGATCGCCACATCGTCCAGCGACAAGACCGGCCGCATCTGGGATGCCAAGTCGGGCCAGTCCGTGAAGACCCTGCAGGGCCATGAACGCGCCGCCCTGCGTGCAGCCTTCAGCCCGGACAGCACGCGGGTCGTCACCGTATCGTCCGACAAGACGGGCCGCATCTACGACGTGACGAGCGGCGAGCTGGTCGCGACCATGCAAGGTCATCACAAGCGCCTCATCCCGCGCGTGATGTACAGCCGCGACGGCACGCGCATCGTCACCGCGTCGCACGACAAGAGCGCCTCGGTCTGGGACGCCAAGACGGGCGCGCACCTTGCCAAGCTCGTCGGCCATATGAAGGAGGTCGACGGTGCCCAGTTCAGCCCCAACGGACGAAGCGTGCTGACGGCATCCTACGACCGCACCGCGCGGATCTGGGATCTCGGCAGCGTCCCGGGCATCCTGCCGGAGTAGCCGGTCACAGGACTTTACGTCACGACGCAACACCGTCATGCTCGGCCCATTCAAGAGGGCCAGACATGCGAACCACGATTGCAATCGCCATCGTCGCGGCTGGCGTCATCCCCGCCGAAGCAGGGCCGTACGACGGTTGCTTCGAACGCACCTACGACAAGGCGCACCTGGCCGCGCATCCGGGGCAGACGGTGACGTCGATCATACTCAGGTTGAAGCCCCGGGACATGAACGACGGCAACAATGTCGCCGCCGAATTGCGCTTCGCATTCCGTGCGGGCAACGACGGCCACTACGCAGTCGGCAGCTGCAAGGACGAGGGTGAGCGGCTGTATTGCGGCCTCGATCAGGACGCCGGCCGGATTTCAGTGCGCCCGAATGACGGAGGGTTGATGCTGTCGCCCATCAGCGACGTCCGCGCGGACAGCGCATCAGGTGATGAAAACGACTACATCACCATCAGCTCATCCAATCCCGAGGATCGCAACTTCGCCCTGCGACCGGCGCCTGCTGCCGCCTGCAGCGCGTTCGACGATGACGGAGAGTGAGCAGGCGTCAGTTCGGCACTGACGGCATGAGCGTCCGTGCGACGCGGAAGCCGACGGAGAAATTGCGGAATGTATTGTCGTGGCGCAGCCGCACCGAGGCTTTCATGAAGCGCGGCTCGTAGAAGCTCGAGCCGCCACGCAGGATGTGCAGCGCGGGCGCATCGCGCACCGGGCAATCGTCCTTGTCGCGCGCGCCGCCGTCTGCCGGACCTGAGCTGAAATCGTTGCAGTAGAAGTCGGCGACCCACTCCCACACGTTGCCATGCACGTTGTGAAGCCCCCACGGATTGGCAAGAAAGCTCGTCACTGGCCCGTTGTTCACGCCGTCCCATTCGCTGCCGCAACCCCGGCAGGCCGCCATCACCTTGTCGCCCGGCTTTTCGGTATCGCCCCACCAGTAGACCGTCCGCGTCCCGGCACGTGCCGCGTATTCCCATTCCGCGTCGGTCGGAAGCCTGTAGGACTGCCCGGTCGTCTTGCTGAGCCATGCCGCGTATGCCACCGCGTCATCCCAGCTCACGCCGACGATGGGGAACTCCTTGCCGGTCAGGTTCGCACCCAGGCGCTTGTAGTAGTTGTTGCGTCCCGTCTCGATGTGGAACTGGCTGTCCGTCTCGCGCCACTCAGGCTCGCGGCAGGCGCCCGCCGCAACGCAGCTCTGATACTCGGCGACCGAGACTTCGTACTTGCCGATGGCGAACGTCTGCAGCGTCACGCGGCGGATCTTGGTGGCATCCTGCCGCTCCTCCGCCGTTTCGATCGTGCCCAGTTCGATGCCGCGTTCCGACGACGGTACCACCACCATCTGCGGGCACACGTTCTGATCCTTGCAATCGCGGAACGCCGTTCCCGATCCGGCGATGATGGGCCGCTCGCGCACAACCCCATCGTCGCCCGCGCTGCGCACCACGACGACCTCGGCCTTGTCCACCTCGGCTTGCACGCCTTTCCCGGCCTCCGCCCCGTTGGACGCGCCCCGGGCTCCCGCCGGGCCGAGGCTCAAGAGAGCGGCACAGACGGTCACGTTGAAAAGTCTCTGAAAAACAGGCACGCGATCTCCCCCAAGACACGAGCAGTTCTCGCAAACTCTCGTTGGG
>JAKAXS010000385.1 GCA_021816505.1 Pseudomonadota bacterium | reverse complement strand
CGATCTCCGGTTCTCGACCCCGCCGCCTTCCAGCGCGTGGAGCCGGTGCAGCGCACGGGCTAACCGCTTCGAGCGTGGCTGCTCCGAAAGGGCGCCGCGCTCTAGATCGGTTCGACGCTTAGAATTGCCGAGAGGCGATGTTGTTGGCTGGGCTCCAGCCGGACGACATCGCCTCCGGCGTTTGTAGTCTCGACGCACACCATCGTGCGGAAGGCCTCAGGCGGCATGTCGGAGACGGTCTTCGACTTCTCCACCCACGGATTCCAGACGACCGTCGAGGCACTGCCCTCTTTCGCGATGCGAATGCGGCGCGCGTTGTCCGGGTCGACGATCATCACGTCAGCCGTCGTGTTCTCGTAGATGCGATCGACCTCTCCCGCGAAGGTGATCGCACCATCCTGTTGCAGCCGGTCGTAGTTCCGCAGCTTGTCCTGATACGTTGCGCCGTGGAGCCCCGTCACCTCGATGTCGGCGATGTTGCCGACTGCGAAGTAGGTATGCAGCGCCTGGGTGAGTTCGAACGCGTCGGCTCCGGTGTTGCGGGTGATGACGTCGACGCGCAGCCTGTCCCTGAGCGTGACGACGACGCGCAAGTCCGCCTCCCCTGGCCAGAGCGATCTGTGTTGTGCGCCTGTCGCGAATGCCAGCTCGATCCCGGCTGCACCACTGTCGTCGATCGTGCGGACCACCCGCCACGGCACCTTGCGGACGAACCCGTGGTCCGGCTTTTCTGGATCGGTCGCGTGCGTTGCAAACCAGGGCCAGCAGACGGGAACGCCGCCGCGGATGCCGTGTCCTTCCGCGATCCGCGCCTCAGGCGACATCCAAAGCACCTCCGCGCCTTGCTTCGGCTTGAAGCTCAGCACGTGGGCGCCATGCAGCGCGACGATCGCGCTCGCCTCGGGCGTCACCAGATGCGCGGCCACCCCGCCGAGGGGATGGGCCGCGAACGAAACCGCACCCGGGCGGCCATGGCCGGCATTCAACCGTTCGATATCAGCGGGAACGGCGGCCACTCGAGGTCTCGCTATGGCAGTTGTCGGCAACGCGAATGTCATGGCCGATGAAGCGGCACACTTCGCGCTTTTTGTTCGGATTGTTGCGGATCGTCGCGTCGGAAACACGGACGCCGTACTCGCGGGCGACACGGGCCAGATAGTTGTCGGCGCAATAGGGCGTGGAAATATGGTTGCCTTGCACCACCTGATAATCGTCCTTGCAGACGATGCGCGCTTGCGCGGGCGCGGCGAGCGCTGCACCACAAGCCAGAAGCAGCGTGGTGCGAATGAACGGGGACGTCAGCATTCAACCCTCCTGCAAACGTTGCGGTCCAGACCCCGGACGGATCGGGGACCATTGGAAATCGATCCTAGTGCCAAAGTTCCTCGGCTGTGTGTAAAAGGCAGGGACGAGCGTCGGGGATTGAGGAGATCTGGTCGTGCTGACGATCTATGACAAGGCCGGGGACGGCCTGAAAAAGCGCGATGCCGCCGCTCCCGCCGGCGAAGGCAGCGTCTGGTTCGACCTCGTCGATCCGAGCAAGGAAGAAGACGCGTTCGTCGAGCAGTCGATTGGCGTGTCGGTGCCGACGCGCGCGGAGATGCGTGAGATCGAGGCGTCGAACCGGCTCTACCAGGAGCACGGCGCGCACTACATGACGACGTTCATCGTTTACAACCTGGAAGCGCACGTCCCCTCGACCACCGCCGTCACCTTCATCCTCGCGGGCGAACGGCTCGTCACGGTGCGGTATACGGAGCCGAAGGCGTTCCCGCTGTTCCTGTCGCGCGTGGAAAGCGGCGACGCACCCTGCTCTTCGGCGGCCGCGATCATGGTCGGCCTGATCGAGACCATGATCCACCGCACGGCGGATCTGATCGAGCGTGTGCAAGACGACGTCGACAAGCTGGCACAGAACCTCTTCGACCTGGACGAGCGTCATCAAAAGCAGCACACCCAGCGCCTGGGAATGTTCCTGAAGCACACCGGCAAGCAAGGCGATATCGTCGCTCGCGTTCAGGAGAGCACGATGTCGATGGACCGGTTGCTGCTTTATTTCTATGACGCCGCGCGGGGTCGCAAGGACGACCAGCGCACGCTGAACCGCATCGACATTGCGCATCGCGATATCGCCGCGCTGATGGAGAACATGCGCTTCTTGTCGAACCGCATGAGCTTCCTGCTCGATGCGACGCTGGGCATGATCTCGAACCAGCAGAACCAGATCATCAAGCTGTTCTCGGTGATGGCCGTGATGCTGATGCCGCCGACGCTGGTTGCGTCGATCTACGGCATGAACTTCAAGTTCATGCCGGAGCTGGATCTGCCGTTCGGTTATCCGATGGCGATCGGCTTGATGGTCGTGTCCGGGTTGATCCCCTTCATCTATTTCAAGCGGAAGGGCTGGCTGTAGCGTCGCCGCGCCGGCCGCCTACCAGCTGATCGCCAACGACAGCGCCGCCATGATCGCGAGTGTCGAAAGGATGCCCAGGCGCGCGACGAACAGCAACAAGACGGCGACGCCAGCCAGCACCGCGGCCGTGACGTTGAGGGACGACAGCACGGGCACCGAAAGCTGCAACGGCCCGATCTCCACCTTCGCTATCTCCGCGAATAGCACGTGCAGGGCGAACCAGACCGACAGGTTGAGAATGACGCCGACGACGGCTGCCGTCACGGCCGCGAGTGCCGACGCCAGGCGCGGCGCGGCGTTGATGCGCTCAATGTAGGGCGCGCCGGCAAAGATCCAGACGAAGCAAGGCACGAACGTCGCCCATAGACTGACCAGCGCGCCAAGTGCCGCCATGGCGAACGGGGGTCCGCCGCCGTGGCGCCATGCGGCGAGCGTGCCGACGAATTCGGTGACGAGGATCAACGGGCCCGGCGTCGTTTCGGCGAGGCCAAGCGCATCGAGCATTTCGCCAGCCTCCAGCCAGCCGAAGCGCTGCACGACGTCCTGCGCCATGTAGGTCAGGACGGCGTAGGCGCCGCCGAACGTGACCACGGCCAGCTTGGAGAAGAACAGCGCGAGCTGAGACAGCACGTGATCGGCGCCGAAGATAAGTGCGATGGCGAGCAGAGGCAGCACCCAGATTGCGACGCCGAGAGTCACGGTCTTGACGGTCTGGATCAGCGGGATCGCGACTGCCGGCGCACCGACGGGCCGTTCCGGACGCCGTTTCGCGCGCAGATAGCCGACCGCTCCGGCGGCGAGCACGATCAGCGGAAACGGGACGTTGAATGCGAATAAGGCGATGAAGGCCGCGAGCGCGATGAGCCAATCGTCCAGCCCGTCCAAGGCGCGCCGCGCGATGCGCAGCAAGGCCTCGATGACGATGGCCAGCACCGCGGCCTTGATGCCGAGGAAAATGGCGGAGGCGAGCGGGAGCTGGCCGTAGGTGACGTACAGCAACGCCAGAGCGAAGATGATGAGCGCGCCCGGCAGCACGAAGAGAAGTCCGGCCGCCAGTCCGCCTCGCAGGCCATGGAGACGCCAGCCGGCATAGGTTGCAAGTTGCATCGCCTCTGGACCCGGCAGCAGCATGCAGAAGTTGAGGGCGGACAGGTACTGCTGCTCGCTGAGCCACCGCCGCTCGTCGACGAGTTCGCGGTGCATGAGCGCAATCTGCGCGGCTGGACCGCCGAAGGACATCACGCCAATGCGGCCGAAGACTTTCAGCAATTCGCGAAAAGGGGGGTGGGCCGGATCGTCGGCGTGCGGGTCGCGGGCCGGCTGATTGAGCATGCAGTCTCACGAAGCGGAGTGA
>JAKAXS010000384.1 GCA_021816505.1 Pseudomonadota bacterium | reverse complement strand
GGGAGAAGCCGATCTACGTGAAGGTCGGCGCCACGCGGCCCTATTACGACACCGCGCTTGCCGTGAAGGCCGGTGCCGACGTCGTGGTGCTGGACGGCATGCAGGGCGGCACGGCAGCGACCCAGGAAGTGTTCATCGAGAACGTCGGCCTGCCCACGCTGGCCGCCATCCGCCCGGCCGTTCAGGCCCTGCAGGACCTCGGCATGCACCGCAAGGTGCAGCTGATCGTCTCCGGCGGCATCCGCAACGGCGCCGACGTCGCCAAGGCGCTGGCCCTTGGTGCCGACGCAGTCGCCATCGGCGTGGCGGCGCTCGTCGCCATCGGCGACAACGATCCGGCGCTCGAGGCCGAATACGCCAAGCTCGGCACCACCGCCGGCGCCTACGACGACTGGCATGAAGGCCGCGACCCCGCGGGCATCACCACCCAGGACGTGGCCCTGATGCAGCGCCTCGATCCGGTCAAGGCAGGCCGCCGTCTCGCCAACTATCTCAAGGTGATGACGCTGGAACTGCAGACCGTCGCCCGCGCCTGCGGCCACAACGACATCCACAATCTCGAACCGGAAGATCTCTGCGCGTTGACGATCGAGGCCGCCGCCATGGCGCGCGTGCCTCTGGCCGGCACGAACTGGATTCCTGGTTTCACGCAGGGCGGCCTCTAGGTCGCCCCTTTCTTTGTTGAACGAATAAAAACTAGATACGAGGAAACCCCATGTCTGGACAGCAACGTATTCGTACCAGCACTGACAGCTTATCGGCCTACGCGAAAGAAACCGGCGTTCGCTACTTCCTGATTTCCTACACGGACTTGTTTGGCGCCCAACGCGCCAAGCTGGTCCCGGCGGTCGCCATTGACGACATGCAGAAGGATGGCGCGGGCTTCGCCGGCTTCGCGACCTGGCTTGACCTGACGCCTGCTCATCCAGATCTGTTCGCCGTTCCGGATGCGGCCTCCGTCACTCAGCTGCCCTGGAACAAGGAAGTGGCTTGGGTTGCGGCCGATCTCGTCATGGACGACAAGCCGGTCGGCCAGGCGCCTCGTGTCGTCTTGAAGAACGTGATGAAGGCGGCCGCCGATCTCGGCCTCTACGTCAGGACCGGCGTCGAGTGCGAGTTCTTCCTGACGTTGCCATGCGGCACGCAGATCTCCGACAAAGCCGATACGGCTGTGAAGTCCTGCTACGACCAGCAGGCGTTGATGCGCCGCTATCACGTCATCTCCGAAATCTGCGACGCGATGCTCGAACTCGGCTGGGGTCCGTATCAGAACGACCACGAGGATGCGAACGGCCAGTGGGAGATGAACTGGAACTTCGACGACAGCCTCATCACCGCAGACCGCCACGCCTTCTTCAAGTTCATGACGCGGTCGATCGCCGAGAAGCACGGATTGCGCGCCACGTTCATGCCCAAGCCATTCCCGGGCCTCACCGGCACGGGCTGTCACGCACATATCTCGGTGTGGGACAAGGCCGGCCAGACCAACATGTTCCACGACGCCACGGATGAGATGGGCCTCTCACAGCAGGGCTATCATTTCCTCGGCGGCATCATGCGCCATGCCGAAGCGCTGTCGGCGATCACCAATCCGACGGTGAACTCCTACAAGCGCATCAACGCGCCGCGCACCGTCTCCGGCGCGACTTGGGCACCGAACACCGTGACGTGGACCGGCAACAACCGCACGCACATGGTGCGCGTACCAGGCAAAGGCCGCTTCGAGCTGCGGTTGCCCGACGGCGCCGCCAACCCCTATCTTCTGCAGGCGGTCATCATCGCGGCCGGCGTCAGCGGCATCAACAAGAAGGCCGACCCGGGCAAGCGTCACGACATCGACATGTACCAGCTTGGACATACGGTGACGGATGCGCCGAAGCTTCCGCTGAACCTTCTCGATGCGCTGCGCAATTTCGATCGCGACACCGAGTTGAAGAGCATGCTGGGTGATGACTTCTCGTCTGCCTTCATCAAGATGAAGATGCAGGAGTGGAACTCCTTCACGTCGCACTTCACCGAGTGGGAGCGCGACAACACCCTGGACGTCTAGAAATCAATCGACGACGCCACGAGGTCGACTTTGACCAACGTGAACGAACGGCGCGCGGCGGCCCTTCATCAAGCGTACTTATCGCGGGATGGTGGGCCGTCGCTCTACAACCGGCTTGGAGGCGCAGAACCCTTGCGCCTTCTCGTTGAAACTTTCTACGACATCATCGAGCATGAGCCCGACGGCGCGCCGATCAAGCGCCTCCATCTTCTCGGCCATGGCATCGCGCATTCTCGCGAAGAACAATTCGCATTTCTGTCAGGCTTCTTTGGAGGGCCGTCGCTCTACGCCCAGAAGTATGGGCACAGCAACGTTCGCGAGATGCACGTTCACGTGGAGATAGACGAAGCAGCCAAGGATACGTGGCTGCGTTGCATGCAAGAGGCGCTCAAGCGCACGAACGTCGCCGGTGACGTTGCCCAGGAAATCATGGGGCACTTCACAAGGGTGGCAGCCATCTTGGTCAATCGATAGGCGTGAGGTCGCTCGGTCTTGCCGTCGCCGTCTGTTGGTTCGGCGTAAACGGTGCAGGATCCCGCTGGTCCCACATAAGGTCGAGGCTGCGCATATGGCGGATCAGCAGCTCTTTGTGGCGATCCCACCAGTCGAGGATTGATGCGAATTCCTGTATGCGCGCCTTGCCGTCTTGGATCATGACGACGGGCCAGTAGCCCACTAGCGCGTTGTCGATTCCGAACAGCTCATCACCCCACCACGTCGCCTCGCCGAACGCATGGTGGCCGACGCCCCCGAATTTCATCATGGCCAGCACCGCGAACGGATCGAAGGTGCGAGCCCGTTGAACGGCCATCCTCCACAGTTCGAGCGTGGAGGCGTATTCCCATGATACGGCACTCCACGTGTTGGGAAAGCGCGTGCAGAACTCCTCATAGAAGCTGTTCGCGTTCTCGAAGTTGACCTGCGAGTCCGCGAGGCGGGGATCGTCGAAGTCAGGAAACTGGAACACGAAGCCTTCCATGAATTCGACGCTCGTTTCAGCCACCAGCTGTTGGTAGTTGTCGCAGGTGCATGAAAGAAAGCGCCCCTTGAACCCGCGCTTGAAGGCCTCCTTCGTCATCGCATGCATGAAAGGTTCGTAGGCGGTATCCCAGCACAGGATATCCGGATTGTGCGCCATCAGCATTTCAACGATCGGACCAAACTCGGTGGTCTCGACCGGGAAGAGATGCTCGCACACAAGCTCGATACCGGCCGCTTCGAACGCGGCGCGATACGTTGCGATGGACGGCAACCCGTGAAGGTCGTTTTGCGTGCACATCGCGACCGTCTTGAGTTCCGGGTAATGCCTCTTCAGCCAGGCCACTCCGGTGACGTTGTAAATCGGATGGACTTCGCTCGGGGCGACAAGCGTCGGCGTATCCGGAGACAGGTCGCTCGGTAGCGTCGTGGCCACAAGCATTCTGTGCTGGTTCACGATGCGTTTGACGGGTTCCGTCAGGTCGTTGCCGCCGACCATCAGGATCAACTTCACGTCGTCCTCATTGATCAGCTTCTTGACGCCGGCGAGGGCCAGATCGGGGCGAAACATCGTGTCGAAAGGAACCAGGTCGACCATGTAGCGGCGCATGCCGACCTTGATGCCGCCCATCGCGTTCACGCGATCGCGCCAGATCAGGCTGCCGCTGAGACCGGGTTCGGCCCAGGACTTCAGCTTTCCCGACAATGGCGCCAGGAAGCCGACCTTCAATACAGATCGGA
>JAKAXS010000013.1 GCA_021816505.1 Pseudomonadota bacterium | reverse complement strand
CTGTGAGATCACGCCCCGGTCGATACGGTCCGTCACCGTCGGCACGAGCACGTCGGCCGTCTTGGCGGCTTCCACCAGCTGTGCATGCGACATAGGCTTGTCGTCTGGATTGGTTCGCGCGTCGAAAAGCTCGCGCATGCGCGTTTCAACGACCTCTGGGAGCTTGCGGGTGACGACGACGACGGGTCTTTTGGTGCTGGCGGGCATGTCGGATCCGTGACTAATCTTTCTCTAACCGGCTCGTCTTAGCGTAATAGCCTGAGCTGGCAACGCTTCTTTTGCTTATCAGATGCCATGCGGAAGACAAAGTACCGGCTACAGTCGCGGCGCGGTAAACAGAGGCCCGTAGGGGTAGAAGCAATGACGGCCAATTCCCTACGCGTCAGGTGGGCGGCCGCAGCGGTCGTGCTCGCCCTCGGTGCCGCACCAGCGCTTGCGGTTGAGGACACGACGGCCAAGCCGCGGCCGGGTTCCGGCCTGCCGCTGCCGCGCTACGTCAGCCTCAAGTCCGATCGCGTGAACCTGCGCACCGGTCCGGGAACGGATTATCCGACCCAATGGGTCTACCGCCGCGCGGGCCTGCCGGTGGAAGTGATCAAGGAGTTCGAAACCTGGCGCCAGGTTCGCGACTCGGACGGCGCGACCGGCTGGGTGCTGCAATCGCTGCTGTCCGGTCGCCGCACGGCACTTGTTCTGCCTTGGGAAATCAAGGCCGACAAACCCGTTCCGCAAATCGATATTTATCGCAGCGACAGCGATAGTTCAGGCGCCGTCGTGAAGGTGGAAGCCGGCGTGATCGCCAACGTTCACGGCTGCGATGGCCGCTGGTGCCACGTCACAATCGACAGATATCGCGGCTATCTGGAGCAGAAAAAGCTGTGGGGGATCTATCAGAACGAAGTGGTGAAGTAACGTCGTCACCGACGCGCGTTACGCTTTCACCAGCCGCACCACCACGTCGATGTGGCTGATGCGCGTGCCTTCCGGCGGCTGCGGCAGGCCGTCGACACGAATCGAATTGCCCGGAATGTCGATCAGCTCGCCATCCTGCTCATGGAAAAAGTGGTTGTGGTTCGACGTGTTGGTGTCGAAGTAGGCCTTCGCCCCGTCGATCGCCAGCTCGCGCAGGAGCCCCACCTCGGTGAACTGATGCAGCGTATTGTAGACGGTCGCGAGCGAGACGTGCTCGCCGGCCGTCAGCGCTTCGGAGTGCAGAACTTCCGCCGAGACATGCCGGTCACCGGAGCCGAACAGCAGCGTGGCCAGCGCCAGACGCTGGCGCGTCGGCCGCAGGCCGGCCTGGCGCAGGCGCTCCGAGAGCTCACCGCCGGCATCTTCGTCTTTGTGCTCGACCACTGTGTCCGTCATGGACTTGCGCAATCCTTCGCGTAGCAAGGCAATCCTTAGCCACCATATCAGGTATCTCACGGCCAAGGCCACCGTTTTCCGTCCGCCTGCGCGAACGAAAATCAGCTATCCCAAATATACGGGTGGCTTGAGACCCCTGCAACACGTTATGTCGCCCCGCCCTTGACCTGCCGAGCGTTTACCTTTTGAACGTCATGCGACTGTGTTAGGAACCGGCGTCCGTGACGTAATATTACGTGCCGCCGGGCATGCTGGAGACAACGAAAACGATGGCGGAACGCCGCTCGAGCTTCACCTACGACGAATTGTTGGCCCATGGCCGAGGCGAGTTGTTTGGGCCGGGGTTTGCCCAGCTGCCCGCGCCGCCGATGCTGATGTTCGATCAGATCACGCACGTTTCCGAGACGGGTGGCGCGCACGGCAAGGGCCAGATCGTGGCCGAATTGGCAGTGGCCGGAAATTCTCGGCTCGACTGGTTCTTCGATTGCCACTTCATCGGAGATCCGGTGATGCCCGGTTGTCTGGGCCTTGACGCCCTGTGGCAGCTGACCGGCTTCTATCTTTGCTGGCTCGGTGCGCCCGGCAAGGGTCGAGCGCTCGGCGTGGGCGAGGTGAAGTTCACCGATATGGTGCTGCCGACCACCCAGAAGGTCGAGTACGTCATCGATCTTAAGCGCGTCATTCTGCGTCGATTGAAGCTTGGTATCGCCGACGGTGTGGTAAAAGCTGACGGCAAGGTCATCTACACCGCGACTGATCTTCGCGTCGGCCTGTTCGAGCCGGGCGAGAACGCAGCAAGCGCGGCATAATCTCGGGGAAATGCGTGGCCAGCGCGGCGAAGGCTGCTGCAGGCAGGGACGGGTTAGGAAAGGATTAGCTGATGAGACGCGTGGTCGTCACCGGCATGGGAATTGTCTCCTCGATCGGAAACAACACTCAGGAGGTGCTCGCCTCGTTGCGCGAGGGCAAATCGGGCATCGTGCGTGCGGACAAGTACGCCGAGCTGGGCTTTCGCTGCCATGTGCACGGCGCGCCGAATATCGACTGGGAAAGCCAGGTCCCCCGCAAGCCGAAGCGCTTCATGGAAGCGGGCGTCGGCTGGAACTGGATCGCCATGGACCAAGCCGTGCGCGACTCGGGCCTCGAACCATCGGACATCGTGAACGAGCGCACCGGCATCATCGTCGGCGCGGGCGGCCCGTCGACCAAGGCCATCGTCTGGGCGGCGGATACCACGCGCCAGAAGGATCCCAAGAAAGTCGGTCCGTTCGAAGTACCCAAGGCGATGTGTTCCGGTCCGTCCGCCGTGCTGGCGACGGGCTTCCAGATCAAGGGCGTCAACTATTCGATCGCGTCCGCGTGCTCCACGTCGGCCCACTGCATCGGCAATGCCGCCGAACTGATCCAGTGGGGCAAGCAGGACATCATCTTCGCCGGCGGGTGCGAAGAACTTGACTGGGCGCTGTCCGTCTTGTTCGACAGCATGGGTGCCATGTCGTCGCACTTTAACGATACGCCCCAAAAGGCGAGCCGCGCCTACGACAAGAATCGCGACGGGTTCGTGATCGCCGGCGGCGCGGGAATGCTCGTTCTGGAAGAGCTGGAGCATGCCAAGGCCCGCGGCGCGCGCATTTACGGCGAACTCGTCGGATATGGTGCGACGTCGGATGGCTTTGATATGGTTGCTCCTTCTGGTGAAGGCGCAGTGCGCTGCATGCGCAACGCGATGAAGGGCCTGGACGGCAACGGCATCGGCGGCAAGGTCGATTACATCAACCCGCACGCCACCGCGACGCCGATCGGCGACCAAAAAGAGATCGAGGCGATCCGCGAAGTCTTCGGCAAGGACGCGCCGCATATAAGTGCGACAAAGTCACTTACGGGACATTCTCTGGGCGCCACTGGTGTACAAGAAGCCATCTACTCGATGCTGATGATGAACAACGGCTTCGTGTGCGAAAGTGCAAATATTGACGAGCTGGATCCGGCCTTCGAAGACATGCCGATTGTCCGGAAGCGGCTCGATAATGTTGAACTTAACTGTGTGATGTCGAACAGTTTCGGCTTTGGCGGAACTAATGCCACTCTGGTGTTCCGCCGATACCATAGTTGAGAATGCATAGCCGCGCGATGTGCCGGGGTTCTTGAGATGGGTATGCGTTTCTCTTGGACGGCACATCATGAGAGTTTACAAAAACGGTAACGGCTGGTTCGACGTCTACTCGCCAGCTCTGCGTACACGAAAGAGGCAAACGATGACCGAGATTGATATTGCGAAGCCCGGTCCGATCATGGCCGGCAAGCGCGGTCTGGTCATGGGCGTCGCCAACGAGCGATCGATCGCCTGGGGCATCGCCCGTGTTTTGGCCGGTCAGGGCGCGAGACTCGCGTTTACCTACCAGGGCGACTCGTTCGGGCGCCGCGCCATCCCGCTGGCTGAATCGGTCGGCGCCGAGATCATCGCCAACTGCGACGTCAGCGATCTGAGCACGGTCGACGCCACGTTCAACGAGATCAAGGAAAAATGGGGCGAGATCGACTTCGTCGTTCACGCGCTGGCGTTTTCCGATCGCCGCGAACTTGCCGGCCGTTACGCGGACACGACGCGCGAGAACTTCACCAACACGATGATCATCTCGTGCTTCTCCTTCACGGAGGTCGCAAAGCGCGCGGCTGAGTTGATGCCGAACGGCGGCGCGATGATCACGCTGTCCTACGGCGGCGCAACGCGCTGGGTGCCGTCCTACAACGTCATGGGCGTCGCGAAGGCGGCCCTGGAAGCATCGGTTCGCTACCTCGCGGCCGACCTCGGCCCGAAGGGCGTGCGCGTCAATGCGCTGTCGGCCGGCGTCATGCGCACCCTCGCGGGTGCCGGCGTCTCGGATGCCCGCGCCATCTTCAACTACCAGCGCGATCACGCGCCGCTGCGCCGCACGCCGACGCTGGACGAGATCGGCGGCTCGGCACTCTACCTGCTGTCGCCGCTTTCAGGCGCCGTAACCGGCGAGGTTCACTTCGTCGACTGCGGCTACTCGTCGGTCGCGATGCCGAACCTCGACGCCCTCAAGGCGCTGGAAGCCGACGCCGCTGCGGCTGGTCGCGCCTCGTCCGAAGCTGCGGAATAGCCAAAACGGGAGCGGCCGGCGCATTGCCACCGGCCGTTCGAACCATTGCGCGTCGGAACACGCCGCCTTAAATGCTCCCAAGTTCCTCGGCAGGTGAGCCGGCACAGGGACAATACGGGCGGGCAGCGACGATCGGCATGATCGGCATCTTCGATTCAGGTTTGGGGGGACTGACGGTGTTGCGCGCGCTGATGGCGCGCTTCCCCAAGCAGTCGTTCATCTATCTCGGTGACCACGCACACGTGCCTTACGGCGATCGGCCGTCCGAGCACATCGTGCAGCTGACGCGTGCCTGCTCCGAGCACCTGTTCGAGCGCGACTGCAGACTGGTTCTGCTCGGCTGCAACACGGCAACCGCGGTGGCAGCGCGCACGCTACAGCGCAACTGGCTGCCGCAGACGATCTGGAAGACGCGCGGCCACAACATCCTCGGCATCGTTGCGCCGACCGTCGAAGCCGCGACGCAGACGCCCTGGGCGGTGACCACGCCGAAGTATCCCCAATCGTATATTTCGGACCGGATCGCCGTTTTCGGCACCACACGCACCATCGCCTCCAACGTCTACGCCGACGAGATCAAGAAGCGGTGCCCCAAGGTGCGCGTATTCCAGCAGGCTTGCTCAAAGTTGGCGGGCGCCATCGAACAGCAGGCGCCGCGCGCGGAACTGGAAGCGCTCGTCGTTGAGGGTATCAACGGCGTTCTCGAACAGACGGGCGGTGCGCCACCGCACCGCGCCATTCTCGGCTGCACGCACTTTCCGCTCGTGGAAGAGTTGTTCCGCCAGCATCTTCCGCCCACCACCGTGATCCTGTCGCAGCCAGAGGTGGTGGCCGACAGCCTGGAAGACTACCTGTCGCGCCGGCCGCACTTCACCTTCCCCTCAGAAACGCCCGAGCTGCTGTTGCTGACCACGGGCGAGCCACAGGAGATCAGCGTTCGCGCCCGTGTTTTCTGGCCGGACTGCCCCTCTTTTGCTCAGGCTTGAGCACCGGCCGCGGAACCGCCGAAAGTACAGGTGCGTTTTTAAACCGCACGGTATTCGTGGCGATTGATGCGGCATTACCGCCGTTGGCGTTGACGACGGGCGTGGCGCTCGTGTTTCTGCATTCACCATACTGCAAGCATAGATTGCGAACGGGGCGGAAGCTGTGAACGCCAATGACGCGCGCCAGATATTGGAATCCGCCCATGCCCACTGGGCTGCGGGGCAATTGGAAAAGGTTCTTGATCTCTACTGTGACGACTGCGTCTACCGCTCGTCCACCGGTGGGCTTGAGGGACGCCCCCTGGTCGTGGAAGGCAAGGCAGCCTATCGCGATTACCTCGCGCCCATCATGCATGAGAACGAAACCGTCTCGACGGTGATCAACTTTTCCTACTCGACAGGCATCGGCCGCGCACGCATCGCGATCTACATCAAGCATCGCTCGACTGGGCACGAGATCACGACGACATATCGACAGCTCGTCACGTATCGCGACGGGCTCATGGTCCAGATCGACGAGTATCATGACGTGGCGCGGCTATCGAGCTTCTGGCGCCTCGCACAGCGCGACAGTAAGCTCGAGGTCTGACCAACGGCATTGGCCATGACAGACGCACCGGCAGACGCCATCATCGATCTTTATCAACGTCACGCAGCCGCTTGGGACGCCGCGCGCGGACGCGGCCTGTTCGAACAGGCGTGGCTGGATCGCCTTCTCGGTCTGCTGCCGCGCGGAGGACGCGTGCTGGATATCGGCTGCGGCGCCGGCGAACCCATAGCCAAATACGTGATCAATCGCGGCTTCGCGTTGACCGGCGTCGACAGCGCTCCGGCGATGATCGAGCGCTGCGTGATGCGCTTTCCGGAAGCGGCGTTTCATGTGGCCGACATGCGCACGCTCGCGCTCGGCGAGACGTTCGATGGCCTCATTGCGTGGGACAGCTTCTTCCACCTGACGCGCGACGCCCAACGCGCGATGTTCGCGGTGTTTGAAGCGCATGCCACACCCGGGGCAGCGCTGTTGTTTACCAGCGGCCCATCCGATGCCGAGGCGATTGGGACGTTCGAAGGCGAGCCGCTCTATCATGCGAGCCTTGATGCCGCCGAGTACGAACGGTTGCTCGCTGATCACGGCTTCGAGAAGCTCTCTATGGTGGCGGACGACCCGAGTTGCGGCGGCCATACCGTATGGCTCGCGCGAAAGCGCCAATAGCTAGGTTCACTATCTATCGGCGCATCAGCCGTTCGAGCACGCGTGCCAGCAACTGATGCACCTCGGCGGGACCAGCCAGGTTTGCCGCGTCCGCGCCAAAGTGCTCGCCCGACACGCGCAGACCCATGCCGCCAAGCCGGCCGGCTGCGGCGAAGGCTGGTTCATCGCCGACGTCATCGCCGATCATGATGGGCTTGCGCCCGGCAAAGGCCGCTTGTTCGACAAAGGACACAAGCGCGGTGCCCTTCGTGGTCCCGATGGGAATGATCTCGAAAATCTTGCGTCCGCGCGACAGAACGACCTTGCTCGCGTAGTCCGTCAGCAGCCGGCGCAGCTCGGCTTCGAGCGCGTCGTGCACATGCGGAACGACGCGGTAGTGCACTGCGAACCCGGGCCCTTTGGCTTCCGAGCGAACGCCGGGCATCTTGCCTTCCAGCGCCATGAGCTGCGCAACGAGTTCGGTCGGCAGTTCCGGACTGCATGTCTCGATCCTGCCGCCGGCAACCCACCGCACCTGCGCCCCATGCACGCCGGAGGCCGGCAGCTTTAGAGGCGCGAGCAGCTGGTCCGCCTCATGAATTTGACGTCCGGTGAGAAGCGCAAGCGCGCCTCCCAGCCGCGTCGAAAGCTCCTGCAGAAGCGATATCAGGCCGCTCGGCACCCGGACGCTTTCCGGTGATGGCGCCATTTCCAGCAAAGTGCCGTCGACATCGAGAAACAGCGCGCATCGCTCGGGGTGATTGAGGAGGCCGTCGTCCCGCGTCAGTTCGCGATCGATATCGAGCGAAGGCATGCTCACAGCGCCCACCGCTGCACGGCAATCGCAGGTGCATTCTCCTTGATGGACGTTTCCAGGTCCGCCCGCCGCATCAAGCCTGATTGCGTGTCCGCATATCGCAGCACCGAAGCGGCATTGAGCGTCGCGGCTATGAGGGCTTGTTCCACCGCGTGTCCTTGCGCCTTGTAGACCGTGTAGGTGGACGTGAATGCGTCTCCCGCCCCGGCCGTCCCTGCCACGTCGCTCATGATGTGCGAGGGGCAATGATAGAGTTCACCCGATCTCGCCACGAAGGCGCCGTCCTTGCCATCGGTCAAAAGGATGCACTTGGCGCCCGATCCCAGCAGTGCGAGCAGGAACCCCCGCAACGACATGTTGAAACCGCCGCCGTGAAGCCCACGTGTGGCGAGCTTCGGTAGCGGTTTGCCGTCGTTTGCATCCAGCGCGGGGCCGCCTTCGCCGTACTCGGCCACGAGCCCCGTGACGATGACCTCGGCCTCGGCGCGGTTGATTGCCAGAATGTCGACCGAACTCAGCATCTTCTTGAACGACGCGCCGCGCGCCGATAGTTGCCGGACACCGGGATTGGCGGCGACAAGGGCACCGCGCGCCCGCGCCTTCTCGACGATCAAGGGATAGCAGTCGGCCGAGTTGTTGCTGAGCGTCGTGATGTAGACGACGTCGACCTCGAACGCATCGTCGCGCAGATCGTCCTCTTCCAGCAGCGTGTTGGCGCCGCGAAACGTGAACACGGCGGCGTTGCGTTCATGGGAAGCGATAAGAACGCTCGCGCCGGTGGGAAGGCGCGCGTCGCGCAGCGCGTAGCGAGTGGAGACGCCTTCCTGCATCAGGCGCGCCAGCATCGTTTCGGCGCGATCATCCTTGCCCAGTTTCACGAGCGTCGAAACGTCGACGCCGAGGCGCGCCATGGAAACGGCGGCGTTCACCGCGCCGCCGCCGCAATGCGTGGAAATTTCGGTGGCCTCGGTCTTGCGGCCCTCTTGAAGCAGCAGGAACGACGTTTCCGCATTCTGCATCGACATCCGTTCGATGCGATCGCTTTCGATGATCGCGATCGTGTCGATCATCGCTCCACCAACGGTCAGCGCCTTCATCACTCGCCCTTCACGTCGCCGTTGACTTGGCTACCTCCGACGCTGCGTCCGTCGACGCTTGTCGCGGACGCTTGGCCTCGGGTGCCTTGCCAATTGAATGCGCCTGGTGGACCTTGTCCAGCGCCTTGCGGATCGCCTCGCTCGACGAGCCGCTGGCACGATGGCGCTCTTTCGCGCACATCTCGAGCGCGCGCAAGAACGATGTGCGCCACGTGAAGGTATCGTAGGTCGCGATGGACTCGAACAGCTTGGCGTGCCGCTGCCGCCGCTCATCCAGCGGCATCTCCAGACCGGTCTTGATCGCGTCGGCGACATCTTCGATATCGTACGGATTGACGATCAACGTCTCCTTCAACTGCTCCGCGGCACCGGCAAAGCGTGACAGGATGACGACGCCCGGATCTGTCGCATCCTGCGAGGCGATGTATTCCTTCGCGACAAGGTTCATGCCGTCCCGCAGCGGGGTAACCAGGCAGATTTGCGAAGACCGGTAGATATCGCGCAGGCGTTTGCGGGCCGCGGTGCGATGGATGTAGTGAATCGGCACCCAATCCATTTCGCCGAAGCGGCCGTTGATCGAGCCGGACAGATGCTCCAGCGTGTGACGGATTTCCGAATAGGCCTCGACGTCCTCGCGCGTCGGCGGCGCGATCTGCGACAGTACGACTTTGCCGCGATAGCTCTCATACTTTTCCAGAAACCGCTCGTAGGCGCGAAACTTCTGCGGCAGGCCTTTCGTGTAGTCCAACCGGTCGATGCCGATGATGCGCTTGGCCTCCGGCGTTGCCTGCGCCAATGACTGCGCCGGCATCGCGCCTTGGAAGTCCGGAAGGTTGATGCCGACGGGAAAGCTGGTGATCGCCAAGCGCCGGTCGAAAACGCTGATGCGTCCGTCCTGCAGGATGCGGCCCGCGACGGCATCCTCGAAGAACGAAATGAGGTTGGCGACGTCGGCCTGGGTCTGGACGCCGATGAGATCGTAGGCCGACAGCGCTCGGGCCAGCGCGCGATACTCAGGAATGGCCATGAACGTCTGGGCCGGCGGCGCCGGAATGTGCAGGAAAAAGCCGATCGGCGCGGTGACGCCGAGCTTGCGCAACTCAGCTGCGAGCGGGATCAGATGATAGTCGTGGATCCAGATCGTGTCGGTCGGCTCCAGCAGCGCGTGAAGTTGCCGCGCGAAACGCGCGTTGACGTCGCTGTAGATGCGGAAGTACCCGGCCTCGAACTGAGCGAGATCGAGGCGGTTGTGAAAAACGGGCCAAAGAACGGAGTTGGAGTAGCCGAGGTAATAGGCGCGGTGCTCCTCCTCGGAGATGGGCGAGGTCGCGATCGCGCTCGACGAACCCGCCTTGATGACGGTGACGGAGTCCAGATCGCTGCCGGGTTCCGCGATCTGGCCGTTCCAGCCAAACCACAAGCCGCTGTCCGTCTTCAATATGTCGGCAAGCGCCACCGACACACCGCCAGCCTGCGCCGCCGCAGTCAAGTTCATGACGCGATTGGAAACGAGTACGATGCGCTTCAAAAGCGCGACCTCCTGATAACGCGGAAGACCGCTGCCAGACACGCCAGAAGGCAGACGGTGATCCAGATCCAACTTTCCCAAAGATCAAACGCGCGGGCGCAAAAAGCGTTCCCGCACCGCAACATAGCAGGCGTGCGCCCGCTTTAGGCGTCGGTCCAGGCGGTTTCCCAAGGCCGCGAGAGCGTCATGCACGAGTTAACGATGCCGGCCATGGAATACGTCTGCGGAATGTTCCCCCACAGATGACCTGTTCCCGGATGGATGTCTTCCGACAGCAAACCGTACGCGTTGCGCTTGGCCAGCAGGTCGGTGAGGAGCTCGCGCGCTTGACCTGTGCGCCCGCACGCCGCGAGCGCGTCGATGTACCAGAATTGGCAGACGAGGAACCCCGTTTCCGGCGCTCCGAAGTCGTCCTCGGCGACATAACGCATGATGAAGCCGTTGCGCCCTAGTTCCCGTCCGATCACGTCGACCGTCTTCGTGAATCGCTCGTCGGTGGCGGAGATCAAGCCCAACTCCGGCAACAGCAGGACGCTGGCGTCGAGTTCCGTCCAATCGAGTGCGCCGACGAGCGCGCCGCGCGTTTCGTTCCAGGCGCGCGTCAGGATCTCGTGCCGAACTTTGTCCGCTTCGGCTCGCCAGTAGACACTGCGATCGCCGAGTCCCAGCGTCGTCGCGATGCGCGACAGGCGGTCCAGCGCCACCCAGCACATCGTTGCCGAGTGCGTGTGAACGTGCTTGCGGCCACGATACTCCCAGATGCCCGCATCCGGCTCCATGTAGAAGCGGCGGGCCCGATGGCCAAGTGCTTCGAGGCGGCGGAACAGTGTCTCGTCGCCCATGCGAGGCAGCCGCTGGTCGATGAACATCTGAGACACGCCGAGAATGATGCTGCCGTAGGAATCGTGCTGCAGCTGCTCGGCGGCCTGATTGCCGACGCGAACCGGACCCATGCCCATGAAGCCGGCAAGGTTCTGAGCGATCGTCTCTTCCAGGCTGTCGTTGTGGGCGATCCCGTAGACGGGACGCAGCACGCTGTCGTCGTCGGTCGCCAACGTTGTGATGTACTCCAGGTAGGATTCCATCGTGTGGGTCGCGCCAAGCCTGTTGAGTGCTTTCACGACGAAGTAGGCGTCCCGCAGCCAGCAGAAGCGATAGTCCCAATTGCGTTGCGAACCCGGTGCTTCGGGGATCGAGGTCGACAGCGCGGCGATGATCGCGCCCGTTTCGTCGAAATTGCACAGCTTCAGCGAAACGGCGGCGCGGATGACTTCCTGTTGCCAATCGAACGGCACGGCCAGACCGCGAACCCACTCCATCCAGTGCTCGCGCGTACGCTCCAGCGACTCGCGGCCCACTTTGTCGACGCCCGCATTGAGAGACTCATCCGTTCCGATCACAAGCGTGAGCGGTCTCGTGAGTGCGAATGTCGTCTCCTGCAGGATGTACGACAACGGCGCGTCGGTCGTCAGCCGGATGTCGTGCGCGCCGCCGCTGTAGCGGATATGATTCGAGCCCACCGCCTGCACACCGCGCGGCACGCCGTAGTCGCGCGTCGGGCGAAGCCGGATCGTGACACGAGGCAAGCCCTCCAGCGGCTCGATGCGGCGGATGATTTGAGCTGGATGATACATCCGCTCGAACAGTTCGAACCGCGGCGCGAAGTCCGTGATTTTTATCGCGTTGCCGTTCTTGTCGCGAATGATGGTCTCGAGGATCGCCGTATTGCGAAGATAGCCGGACGTGATCTCGTCCTGACCGTCGAGAACCACATCGAGGAACCCCTTCTCCTCGTCGCCGGAGAGCATGTTGGAGAAGACCGGATCGCTGTCGAAACGCGGAAAGCACCACCACACGATGCGGCCTTCGCGATTGATCAAGGCCGCGACGCGGCCATTGCCGATTGCGGCCATGTCCAACGGCTGTTGATCGGCGCGTGGCGAGCCGGATTGAAAATGTGCCTTGCGCTGCTGTTCCATGCTGTCCCGTTGTTTGCGCCGCTGCAGCGGCTCTTCCCCAGGGCACGACCCATCGCTCAGGTGTCGGATCGTGCATCAGTACCCGGGATATAGTGCAGCAACGATGGCATCGTTCCGCCCCGCGCGCGAAATAAAATACCGCAGACATCGGGTGATGTCCGCGGTTTAGGTCCGCACGTTTTGGGAACGGCGGTCGTGCCCTGCTTGGAAGCTCGCGGGGCTGCGTGGTCTTAGGTGGCAGGGTACAACGAGCCTTGGACACATTGGTTCCAAAGGCCGTTGTCTTCGGCCCTGTCAGGCAAATCGCGCGAGATCGTCGAACGTGGGGCGCGGCGAGCGTGGCCGCAGGGCTGGGTGATCGCCGTAACCCAGGTTGCAAAGGAAATTGGACTTGAGGGGCGTGCCGTCGAAGAAGGCCTTGTCCACGCCCGCATTGTCGAAGCCGGACATCGGCCCGCAGTCGAGGCCCAATGCGCGCGCCGCAAGGATCAGATACGCACCCTGTAGCGAACTGTTGCGGAAGGCCGTCGTTGCGATGTGCTCGGGCTTGCCGACGAACCAGCTCCGCGCGTCCGTATGGGGAAACAGGTACGGAAGGCGTTCGTAGAACTCCAAGTCCTGCGCGATGATCACGCATACGGGTGCTGCCATCGTCTTGTCGCGGTTGCCCTCGGACAAGTGCGGCTTCAACAGCGCCTTGCCTTCGGGCGACGTGACGAACACGAAACGACCCGGCTGCGAGTTGCCACTCGTCGGTCCCATCTTGAGGATGTCGACCAACTGGCGAAGCAGCTCTTGCGGTACCGGTTTGTCGAGGAACTTGGAATGCGTTCGTGCCTGCAGAAACAGCTGGTCCAACGCGCCTTGATCCAAATGCTCGCTCATTGTGATGTCTCCGAAGAACGCCGCAGAAAAGAAAAACCCCGCTCGCGCGGGGTCAACTCGTGAGTTCAAAGCTAGCTTACGCCGCTTTGACCGCTTCCACTTCCGGGCAGAAGTGCTTCAGCAAATTCTCGATGCCGTGGCTCAGCGTTGCAGTCGAGCTTGGGCAGCCCGCACACGCGCCACGCATATGCAGATAGACGATGCCGTCGCGGAAACCCGAGAAGGTGATGTCGCCGCCGTCTTGCGCCACCGCAGGCCGGACGCGCGTCTCGATCAGTTCCTTGATCGTGGCGACCACTTCCTCGTCCTTCGGATCGTAGTTTTCCGCCACCTCGTCTACGGCAGACTCGGCGTCATTGCCGGACATGTAGTGCTCCATGATCGCGCCGAGAATCATGGGCGTCAGGTGCTGCCACTCGCCGTCAGTCTTCGTCACGGAAATGAAATCCGAGCCGAGGAAAACGCCCTTCACGCCGTCGATCTCGAACAGGCGCGTCGCCAGCGGCGAGGATTTCGATGCTGCAGCATCCCGGAAGTCGGCCGTACCTTCGGACAAAACCTGGCGGCCCGGCAGAAACTTCAGCGTAGCCGGGTTCGGTGTGGCTTCGGTCTGAATGAACATAGTGCTCTCCGATCAACGGGTGACGAGGGCGGGTGCCAGGACATCAGCGCTCCGCCCTTAGAATTGTTCTAGAAATAGGTCTTCCAGCGCCAAAAGTCGAGCCCCCGCATTACGGGAAGAGTCAGGTAACGTTTGGCCAAGTTAACCCAAGGGGCTAAGCCAGCGTCTTGATCGCCTCCAGCGCGAGATTGCCGGGAACCACCGTCACCGGGATCGGAAACGAGCCCGCGAGCTTTCCGGCGGCCAAGGCCGAGACGAGCGGTCCGGGCCCCTTGGCGTCGGTGGACGCACCGAGCACCAGGATCGCGACGTCTTCATCCTCGGCGATCAGCTTCACGATCTCGTCCGCCTTGTCGCCCTCGCGAACCACTTCCTCGCAGACGATGTCCTCGAACCCGGCCTGAGCCAGCTTGCGGCGGAACAGCCTGAAGAGTGCCCGCGCCTTGTTGGTCTCTTCCTCCAGCTGCAGCTGCCGCACGCCGACCCAGTGCTGAAACTGCTGCGGCTCCACGACGTACAACATGAGCAGCGAGCCCGACGAATGGGCGATGCGGCTGGCTGCGTAGTAAAGCGCGCTTTCCACCTCCGCACTGTCGTCGAGGACGAGCAGAAACTTCCGCTGGTGACCGGCTTCGAAACTGCGTCGCGTTTTCATGGCGCGCATGCTGCCATGCGTCGCCACGCGCGGCAATCGTTGACCGGCACGGTCAGCTCCGCAAAAAGCCGACGATATCCTTCACCTTGTTCATGACCGGCTTGGCGATGGCGTGGGCGCGCGCGGAGCCGTCAGCCAGAACGGCATCGATTTCCGTCGGCGAACTGGTCAATCGCCTGATTTCGTCTCCCAACGGCTGCAGGCGGTCGACGGCCAGCTCCGCCAGCGCCTTCTTGAAGCCGGAGAACTGCGATCCACCGAACTCGGCCAGAACCGCGTCCCTCGACTTGCCGGCAAGCGCGGCATAGATGCCAACAAGGTTCTCCGCTTCCGGCCTTCCGGCGAGCCCACCCGCGTCCGAAGGAATACCGTCCGGATCGGTCTTCGCCTTCTGGATCTTCTTGGCGATGCTGTCGGCGTCGTCGGTCAGATTGATGCGCGACAGGTCGGACGGGTCAGACTTCGACATCTTCTTGGTGCCGTCGCGCAGGCTCATGACGCGCGTCGCGGGCCCCGTGATCACCGGCTCGGGCTGAGGAAAGAATACGCCGTCGGCAAAACCGGCCGCTTCGATTTGCGGCTTGAAGTCATTGTTGAACTTCTGGGCGATGTCGCGCGCCAGCTCCAAATGCTGCTTCTGATCGTCGCCCACGGGAACGTGCGTCGCGCGATAGGCGAGGATGTCGGCCGCCATCAGGTTCGGATACGCGTAGAGCCCCACGGACGCGGCCTCGCGGTCCTTTCCGGCCTTGTCCTTGAACTGCGTCATGCGGTTCAACCAGCCCAGCCGCGCAACGCAGTTGAACACCCACGCGAGTTCAGCGTGCTCCGGAACCTGGCTCTGGTTGAACAGGATGCTCTTCTTCGGATCCAGGCCCGCGGCGATGTAGGCGGCCGTGACTTGGCGCGTCGCGGAGACAAGCTCCGACGGCTCCTGCCACAGCGTGATGGCGTGCATGTCGACGACGCAGTAGATGCACTCATGCGTCTTCTGCATTTCGATCCACTGCAGCATTGCGCCCAGATAGTTGCCCAGGTGCAGGCTGCCGGTCGGCTGCATGCCGGAGAATACGCGGGGCGTCAGGTCCATAGGAGTGTCCTTAAAAGCTAGAGGCGCGCGTTATCGCGTGCCACAGCGACGGGCGCAAGGCCGGGCGGGCGTTGGTGCGCTAAGTCCCGCCGCGCCGTAACATGGTTTTGAGGATTCCGAGGCGAAACGCGCCGGTCAGATGGGCGCTCAGAAAGTAAACGCCCATCCCGGCAGCGATCAGCAGCCCCAACGCAAGGCCTCGCACGATGAACGAGTGGCTTGTCGCAAGCCAGGGGGTAAGCAGCTGCTCACCGATCCAGAGAGCCGCGCCCATCAGGACGCTGGAGAGCAGGATCAACGGCAGAGACCGGCGGAGCCTATCGTCGAATGCAAAGTGCTCGTGCCGCCGCAGGCCGAACCAGAGCATCGCGGCATTCATCCAGCCACCCAACGTGGTCGCCACCGCAATACCGAGGTGGGGCATCATCCCCCAACTCCGGAACAGGAAGAACAACCCGATCGAGCCCAACGTATTTGCCGTCAGGCTGATGACGGCGTAGCGCATCGGCGTCTTGGTATCCTCGCGCGCGAAATAGGCCGGCGAAAAAACCTTGATCAGCACGAAGGCGGGGAG
>JAKAXS010000012.1 GCA_021816505.1 Pseudomonadota bacterium | reverse complement strand
ACATCGCGAACAGCACCGCGATGAGGCCGCGCACGATCAATGCATCGCTGTCGCCGGTGAAGCGCAAGACCGGGCCGCCGCCGTTCGCGGGCGGCCTGATGTCGGTGAGCAACCACACCTGGCTGGCGCAACCGCGCACCTTGTTTGCCTCGACCTTCGCCCGGCTTTCGAGTGGCGGCAACTCGCGCCCAATCTCGATCAGGTAGCGGTAGCGATCCTCCCAATCGTCGAGGAGGGCGAAGTTCTCGCGGATGTCATTCAATGTCATGGGCCCGAAATGTCTCTGTTGTGGCCACTACTACAGGACACATAGGCGTGCTTGCGGCGAACGTGCAAGGGTTGTGCGACAGGTTAGCATTGCGTTAATCGCCGCCTCGGATACTTCCGTTTTCCACGGCCGGAGCCACAATGTCACCGCGCGGGTTCAAACTAGGTTTGGCGCTGTTCCTCGCCATGAGCGGTCTGTTCGCCGCCAAACTGGCGATCCCGGCGCCGGGAAGCCTGGGCGCGGGCATCGCCGCCTCATGGCAAAAGGCGAAGGAGGCTGTCGCGACCGCCCCCGCGGGCCCGCCGGCGCCATCCCAGCAAGCGTCCGCCCCGGCGCACCAACCGGAGGCGGCAGCGCCGCGGGCCGTGCCTGACGAGGCGGCCGCGGTGAAAGCTGCCGAAAGCGCCGCGCACGTCGCGCCCCCGCTGTCGGAGTCGGACGCGTCGCTGGTCAGCGCCATCAAGCTTGAGCTGAAATCCCGGGGCTACGACGTCGGCACGGCATCGGCTCTCGACCTGCAGGCCCGCGCCGGCATCATGGCCTTCGAATCCGACAACGACATGCGCTTGACGGGCGAGGCGAGCCAGGCCCTGCTGCACCGCTTGTTGCTCGGCGCGACCGGCGCGGAAGCGAACAGCAGCTCGCCTCCGGCGCCGCGGGCCGAAGACGTGATCCGTGCCGTGCAGACGTCCCTGAAAGACGCCGGACATCCCGACCAGAAGGTCGATGGCCAGCTCACGCGCGAAACGGTGGAGACGATCCGCACATTCGAGCGGGCTCGCAACCTGAAGGTCAGCGGCCGTATTTCCGGCGAGCTTGTCGCCGAGCTGCAGCGTGTGGCAAGACACGGGCCTCTGGCAGCCCGCTGATCGGGCCGCGACCGAAGGAAAATACGCTCCGTGCGCCTCAAGGCAGAAATCTGGGTCAAGGCCTACGTGCGCCGCTGCGCCGTCGAAGGCGTCATGGCAGCCGTCGTGCGCCACGGCGACGATGATGCCGGCGCGATCTTCATCCGCGTCAACCGTCTGGACGGCACGTCTCTGCTGTTCGGCCCGGCGCCCGCCGGGCTGGATGGCGCCGAGTCCGATCGTCGATGGGTCGCGCACTTTGCGATGCCTGGCGTAGCGGACGAGAAAGTCGAAGCCCATCTGGCGCGCGAGTACGATTTCGATCGCGACCTGTGGATCGTGGAAACGGAAGACCGCGCGGGCCGCCATTTCCTCGAGGATTGGCTGGCGCCGGTGCGCTGACGGCCAAGGCAGATCGCGCGCCGCGCGAAACGGCAAGCGCGTAAAAACCGGGCGCAACTTGCCCAATCATTGGGCGCGGCCCGCCGTTCCTGGCGTGATAGCTTTCGTGCCGAGGTCGCCTGGGGAGGTGGCTGCCACGTGATCGGGGGATCTTCGCTATGCTTGCGCGCTTGCTTCTCATCCTGTTGCAGATCGCCGTTGGTTGGTTCGGCGCCAACGCCGTCTTGCCGTACGCCCAGGTCGGCGAGTACCAGCTCTTCGCGTTCGGCCTGATTGCCGCGGTCTTCGTTTGGCTTGTCGGCTTTCTCGCCTCGCTCGTGCTACGCGGCATCGGCCGGCCCGGCGGGGGCACGCTGGCGTTCACCGTCGTGTTCGCGCTGTTGTTCGCAGCGTTGGCGACATGGGGTCCGCAGCTACTTCCCGGCGTGCCATGGGGACGGATCGACAGCTACTACCTGACGCTCGCCGGCGCCATCGTCGGCTACATCATGAAGAAGTAGCGTCTCTGAAAATAATAGAGGCGCGAACCTGGGGTCCGCGCCTCGCCGTGTTCTTGATCTTGCCCTAGCCGAACATTCCGTCCGGCGATTGTCGGTGCTGGCTCAGCCTGCTCTCCGAATAGGGGCGTTCCCTCGATTCAAATCTCAAACCATCCCTAACACGATTGCAGCGAGGAAGCCGAAAGACAGAACCATGCACAGCACGTTCAGTCGCATCGCTATTTGCATCGGTGCCTCTCCATGAAGGGCGACGAGCCCACGGTGTGACCCGCTTGGTAACCAAGAGTAGAGTTGGGAAATTCCGGTCTGCCAAGCGAAAAGCATTTTGCGCTAGCGAACGCGCGAGCCGATTCAAGCGCTTGCTTTTGAACGGTCCTGCCGTCGACGTCCCAAGCGCCACACGAGTTGTGACCGAAACGCCCAACTTGAGGCGAAGCTGCCATCATCCCGACTTCAAAGCGTCATTCGACGGTGAGCATCGCGCGGCACGTCGCGATCGTGTTGTCGGACGCGTCAATCTGCGATCCACAACTGTGCGCTGGCAGCAACGCTTTTGATGCGTTGCGAGATGACTTTGTGGACGTCGTCTAGGTGTTGCCTGTCACGAAAAGGACTTTGCGCATGAGAATTTCTCCGTAGCCCGCGACGAGCAAATCGTCGAGCGCCGCGACATTGGAGAAGCCGTGCCGTTCGTACAGCTGGCGCGCCTCTTGATTGAAATCCGACACGCACACCCATGCATTGCGCGCGCCGGACTCCTGCGCTTCGCCGAGGAACCAGTCGAGAACCGCAGAGCCCGCACCTTGGCCCTGATGCGCCGGCAGCACGCCGAGAAAATGCAGATAGGGACCGCACAACCAGTCGCGGTCGATGCAGACGAACCCCGCGGCTTCCGTGCCTCTCTGGACGACATAGCGCGCTTGATGCGCCACATCGCGCGCAATGAAGCCTTGCAGACGGTCGGCGGTGAAGCCGAGTGTCCGCCACGGCGCGATGTCCGCAAAGCCCGCGGCGAGTGCGTGACCGTCGCCGGGAGCCAGAGGTGTCAGCGCGAACGCGCCGCCGCCGATGGCATATGAGCGTTCCGAAAAGCCGGTGCCCGTCATTCCTTCGTCGCCGCCTTCTTTGCGCCAGTCACCTTGTCACGGGTCGTCTTGTCACCGGCCCTCTTGGCCAAGGGCTGCTGCGACAGCATCGGCATATCGTATTTGTCCGTATCGCCCGGCCGGCTGTCGTAGCACGAGGAAACGACTTCGGGCGTGCCGGCCGCCAACAGCTCGGAGAGCGTGACGAACTCAAACCCGCGCGCCTTCAGCTGTGGCAGGGCCAATGGCAAGGCCTCAGCCGTATGATGGCCGCGGCCGTTCGCATGCATGACGGCGATCGACCCGGGCTTTGAACGCAGCAGCGCCTGCCCGATCGCGCGTGCGGACTGCATCGGCGAGGGATCGCCGGTCGACACGTCCCATTGGATGGCGAGCAGGCCCGCGTCGTTCACCGCCTTCAGCGACTGCGCGTTGCATGCGCCGTAGGGAAAGCGGAACAGCGACAGCCGCGAAGGCACCCGCTCCGCGAGCGTCGCGTGTTGCGCGATGCACTGGTGGCCTTGCAGTTCCTGCCGCGCCGCTTCGTACGAGCGCTGGGGGCCCGCCACCTCCTCGGCCAATGCGGCTCCGGAGAGCAGGCGCAGGTTGCGATGCGCTTCCGAATGACTGCCGATCTCGAACAGCGGATCGCTCATCAGCTGACGCGTGCGCTCGCCATGTGAGCGCATCCACTTGCCGCCGGTGAAGAACGTCGCCTTGATGCCGTTCGCCCGCAGATAGTCGACGATCGCACCGTCGTAGCCTGCGATCTCGCCGTGCTGCTCGCACAGATCGAACGTGAGCGCGATCAGTTTCGGGCTCCCAGCGGGCAGCTTCACGCGCCGGATTGCACCACGCAGCGCCGGATCGATCGGCTCGAACGTTGCCAGCGCGCGTGCGGCCGCCGGCTTGTCGTAATCATGCCGCCGCTTCTCGGGTCTCTCTTCGCCCTTGCGCGCCTGCAACTCGACCGGCGCATAGCACATGGCGCGCAAGCCACCGGCAGCGTCCGCGCCAAGCACCTCCGGCGCCGTGATGACGGACACGAGAAGGCTCAAAGCTGGGACCCAGGCGATACGCATGCGCCACGCCATGTCACGGCGCCCGGCGTCTGTCGAGTGACGCGCCGACACACTCGGCGCCTTGCTTCGCCTACCGGCCAACTTGACGCACCCGCATCAACCTCTAGTGTGACCCGAAAGAGTGGGGGGAAGAAGAATGGCTGCAGCCAACAGCGCGGCGATCGAGCAGATCAAGTCCGATCCGGACTTCCAGAGGCTCGTTCGCGCCCGCACCCGCTTCTCCACCGTGCTGACCGTACTGATCCTCGCGATCTATTTCGGCTTCATCCTGTTGATTGCCTTCGCCCCTCAGTGGCTGGGACAGTCCCTCGCGGGCGGCGTCACCACGATAGGCATTCCCCTGGGCGTCGGCGTCATCGTCGCTGCCTTCGTCTTGACGGGACTCTACGTGCGCCGCGCCAACAGCGAATTCGACGTTCTCACCCAACAGCTGCTCGAGCGCCACAAATGATCAAATCTCGCTGGCTCAAGGCCGCAACGGCGCTCAGCCTGATCGCGTGCGCATCCGCGGCCCAGGCGGCCCCCGCAATCGAGGGGGGCGAGCGCCAGCCGCTGAACGTCGAAGCGATCGTGATGTTCCTGATCTTCGTCGTGGCGACGCTCGGCATCACCAAGTGGGCCGCGTCGCGTACCAAGTCGGCCGCGGATTTCTACGCGGCAGGAGGCGGCATCACCGGATTTCAGAACGGCCTGGCCATCGCCGGCGACTACATGTCTGCGGCATCGTTCCTCGGAATCTCGGGTCTCGTATTCGCCTCGGGCTTCGACGGCCTGATCTACTCGATCGGCTTCCTCGTCGGCTGGCCGATCGTGATGTTCCTGATCGCGGAACGTCTGCGCAATCTCGGCCGCTACACCTTCGCCGACGTCGCCGCCTATCGCCTTGAGGCGACGCCCATCCGCACGATCTCGGCACTCGGCTCGCTGACGGTGGTCGCGTTCTATCTCATCGCGCAGATGGTGGGCGCCGGCAAACTCATCGAACTCCTGTTCGGGCTGGAGTACCTGTACGCCGTCATTGCCGTGGGCACCTTGATGACCGTCTATGTCGCCTTCGGCGGCATGGTCGCCACCACGTGGGTGCAGATCATCAAGGCCTGCCTGTTGCTCGGCGGCGCGACGTTCATGGCATTCGTCGTGCTGATGAGCTTCAGCTTCTCGCCGGAAGCGTTGTTCGCGCGCGCCGTCGAGGTGCACCCCGGCCAGCAGACGATCATGTCGCCCGGCAAGATGGTGTCCGACCCGATCTCCGCGATCTCGCTCGGCCTCGCCTTGATGTTCGGCACGGCGGGCTTGCCGCATATTCTGATGCGCTTCTTCACGGTGTCGGACGCCAAGGCGGCGCGCAAGTCCGTGTTCATCGCCACCGGACTGATCGGCTACTTCTACATCCTGACGTTCATCATCGGCTTCGGCGCCATCACGTTCCTGATGAACGAGCCGGCCTACTTCAAGGCCGCAGCCGATGGCGCGAGCTACGACAAGGTCAAAGATCTCCTGGGCGGCACGAACATGGCGGCCGTCCATCTCGCCAATGCGGTCGGCGGCTCGCTGTTCCTGGGCTTCATCTCGGCCGTCGCCTTTGCCACCATTCTCGCCGTCGTGGCGGGCCTGACACTCGCCGGCGCCACCGCGATCAGTCACGACCTCTACGCCTCCGTCATCGCCAAGGGTCGCGCCAGCGAAGCATCCGAAGTGCGCCTGTCGAAGATCACCGCCATCATCATCGGCTTCGTCGCCATCGCGCTGGGTTACATCTTCGAGCAGCAGAACGTGGCCTTCATGGTCGGCCTCGCCTTCGCCGTGGCCGCCAGCTGCAACTTCCCGGTCCTGCTGATGTCCGTGCTCTGGAAGGGTACGACCACGCGCGGCGCATTCTGGGGCGGCCTCGCCGGCCTCGTCAGCGCGCTCGTGATGGTGTGCCTCAGCCCGGCCGTCTGGGAAGATACGCTCGGCTATCCCAAGGGCTCGGCGCCCTTCACCTACGCCAACCCCGCGCTGTTCTCGATGACGATCGCGTTCACCCTGATCTGGCTGATCTCGAAGCTCGACGGCTCGGCGCGCGGCGATGCCGAACGCGCTGCCTTTGATGCGCAGTACGTGCGGTCCGAAACCGGTCTAGGCGCCAGTGGCGCCGCCAGTCACTAGGCGCCAGCACGCGCTACCGGAAGCGTCCGCCGCGCTGCAGGACTTCGATCTTGTAGCCGTCGGGATCGTCGATGAAGAAGAAGCGGCCGAACGGCGCGCCGTTGTGCAACATCTGCTTGATGTCGCGCGGCGCAAAGCCGAGTGCCGCGATACGCGCGTGCTCGGCTTCCAGGTCGGCAACCACGAAGGCCATGTGGCCATAACCGTCGCCGAGGTTGTAAGCGTCGGTGCGTCCCTTGTTCACCGTCAGCTCGACTTCGAAGTCGTTCTCCGCATTGCGCAGGTAGATCAGCGTAAAATCGGGAAAGTCGGCACGCTCCGCCACGGCGAGACCGAACACCTTCGTGTAGAAGTCGACCGACCGCGACTCGTCCAGCACTCGCACCATCATGTGAACGGCTTTGGCCATGGTCGGTCTTCCCTCGATGTGCGTCACTTATCCGACGAACGTAACAGGCCTTGAACTAGAGCCAGGGGCGTGACGACGCAGTCCCCGTCTCGAAGGCCGTGATCGCCGTTTCCTTCTCCAGCGTCAGCCCGATGTTGTCGAGGCCGTTCAACAGGCAGTGCTTGCGGAACGGATCGAGTTCAAACGTGATCACGCCGCCATCCGGCCCGCGGATCTCTTGCTTCTCCAGATCGATCGTCAGCGTCGCGTTGGCGCCGCGCTGCGCGTCGTCCATCAGCTTGTCGACTTCCGACTGGGGCAGGCGGATCGGCAAAATGCCGTTCTGGAAACAGTTATTGTAGAAGATGTCGGCGAAGTCCGGCGCGATCACGCAGCGGATGCCGAAGTCGAGCAGCGCCCACGGCGCGTGTTCGCGCGAGGAACCGCAGCCGAAGTTATCGCCCGTCACCAGGATTTGCGCCTTGCGGTAGGCCGGCTTGTTCAGCACAAAGTCCGGCACTTCCTTGCCGTCCTGATCGAAGCGCATCTCGAAGAACAGCGACTTGCCGAGCCCCGTGCGCTGGATCGTCTTCAGGAACTGCTTGGGAATGATCATGTCCGTGTCGATATTGCGCAAGGGCAGCGGTGCCGCCACACCGGTCAATGTCGTAAATTTGTCCATCGTGGTCCGTGTCCTTGTTCCCGACGTCGTCAGGCGCTGAGGCCATCCGCCAGCGCCCGGAAGTAGCCTTCCGCGGCCGTCAATCTGTCGATCTGGAGACGAAGCGTGTGCGCACCGCCGAGCGCATCGCGATTTGGGTCTTCCAGCTGTTCGAGCCGCCTTTTAACGCCAGCGAGCTTTCGCCCGTCAAGATGGTGCCGCATCACATCGACGATCGTTTCGATATACCCGGTGATCCGGCCGAACTCGCGCACCCCCGTGGCAAGCGCAATCCGGTCTCCCGGATCGGCTTCCAGCCGCCGCAACGCGTCCGCGGCCCGGGCCAGGGTTTCGGCGATCTGCGTTGCAAATCGCGCGATCTTGACCCGGCGCGCCTCGTCCAGCGAGGCTGCGGATGCAACCCAGCTGTTCAGCAGTTCGGCGATCTGCAGCAGCTTCTTGGCGTAATCGGCAAAGCGCATCGGCCACGATAGGAGGCACTTGGATGGCCGGGGATAACCGGACGGGCCGTCAGCGCACCGTGGGGTCGGCGTAGCACTGGCGCATGTATTCGCAGCGGTGCGAGCCGGAGAAGTGCATGCTGTCACCCTTGGCGGGAGAGATGAATTTGCACACCTCTTCCAGGCCCTCGGGCTTCAGCCAGCCCTGGCGGCGGCCGCGCTGCACGGCAAAGCAGTCCGCTGTTTCTTCGTCCGGCCCGCGGAACTGGTGCCCGCACTCGTGCGCGTAGATCCACATCTTCACCGGCGTGCTGACCTTCTCCAGCAGCCGAGGGTTCATGATGAGAAAGCCGGGGTAGGCGGCGCCATAGTCGTCGAGCTGGCTGTCTTCCACGGTCGGGCGCGTGCCGCATGACACCCGCGCGCCGTCGACCTTGTATTCGGAATGAGGAACGATCCGCGCATCGCCGCCGACGTGAGCAACGTATTCGTCGGGCGTCGGCGTGTCGTTGGCCGACAGGGGCGATGGCACGAGCGACGGCAGCACCACGGCAATGGCGGCGACGATATGGACCCAGCGGCGCGCATCTTTCATGCGGTCAGGCTCTCGCATACAGCTGATTTTACAAAGGCCCCTAGACGACAGTCGCGCAAAAGCTCAAGCGTGACAAGAACTTCCCTCACCGTCGCCGATTTTCCGGCTACGCTGTGGCCTCCGTTTCGATCTGCTCCATATCGTCATCGGAAAAGCCGAAATGATGGCCGATCTCGTGCACGAGCACGTGTGTGATGATGTCTCCCAAGGTTTCTTCGCCTTCGCACCAATAATCCAGCATCGGCCGGCGGTAGAGAAACACCATGTCCGGGTCGCGCGGTACGTCGCCGACGCTCTTGTTGTTCAGGCTGACGCCTTGATAGAGGCCCATCAGGTCATAGGAATCGTCGATTCCCATTTCGTCCAGGATCTCGTCCGTCGCGAAGTCCTCGACGCGCACGACGAGGTCGCCGCACATTTTGCGGAAATGCGCGGGTAGCCGGTTCCACGCCTGCATCGCCAGGGCTTCGCAGTCGCTGAGACTCGGCGAGGCCGCTCCCCGCCAGTCGAATTCTTCGCTCATGTCCTTGAGAATCCCCGCATTCCAACCCGCATCGCCGGTTTAGCAGCCATGACCCCGAGCGACAACGTCGCCGAGAGATGGCATGCGGCACCAACGCGCGGGGCCATCGTGTTGCGAAATGTTCGAATCTGTTAAGATCCGCTTACGAAATGTTCAGACGTTGCATCCCTGTCCCGCCTCGCCAGTCGCGAATCCGAATAAGGGAGGTCATCATGACCATACGTGCCGCAACCCGCTTCGGGCCGGTTCCCATGCCGCAGATTCCAGCACCGGCTGCCAATCCGCGTAACGGTGCTGCCGAAGATCATCAGCAGAAATCTCGCCAGACCCGCGAGGGCGATGCCCTGTTTGCGCTTCCGTTGAACGACGAGGATGACGGGACCTACCCGCCGGTCCCTCCATTTCGCGGGCCTAACGACAGCCTATCGTAAAAAAGGGTCAGACAGAGTCTGACCCTTTCGCTTTCTAGGACGCAGGAGCGCGTTGAACCGCAGCTGCCTGACGGTTCAACTTTTTTCCTGCCTCAACCCCACGTCCGGATGTCGACGAAGTGACCCTCGACCGCTGCTGCTGCGGCCATGATGGGGCTCAGCAGATGCGTGCGGCCCAAGCGGCCCTGGCGGCCCTCGAAGTTGCGGTTCGATGTCGAGGCGCAGCGCTGACCGGGCTTCAACTGGTCGGGGTTCATGCCGAGGCACATAGAGCACCCGGGCTCGCGCCATTCGAAGCCGGCATCGGTGAAGATCTTGTCGAGACCTTCGGCCTCAGCCTGCTCCTTCACCAGTCCTGAGCCAGGTACGATCATCGCGTAGGCAAGGCGCGATGAGATTTTCTTGCCGTCGACCAGCTTGGCCACGGCGCGCAGATCCTCGATCCGCCCGTTCGTGCATGAGCCGATCCAGACGACGTCCAGCGGGACGTCCGTGATCTTGGTGCCCGGCGTCAGGCCCATGTACTCCAATGCCCGCTGCATCGAGGCGCGCTTGTTCTCGTCCTCGACCTTCGCCGGGTCCGGCACGACGCCCATGATCGACACGACGTCTTCCGGGCTCGTGCCCCAGGTGACGATCGGCGGCAGCTCGGCCGCGTTCAGTTTCACCACGCGATCGAAGTGCGCGCCCTCGTCGGTCGATAGCGTCTCCCAATACTTGAGCGCCATGTCCCACGCCGCGCCTTTCGGCGCCTTGGGGCGGCCCTTGATGAAGTCGAACGTCTTCTGGTCGGGCGCGATCATGCCGGCGCGGGCGCCACCCTCGATCGACATGTTGCAGACCGTCATGCGGCCTTCCATCGACAGCGAACGAATAGCCTCGCCGGCGTACTCGATCACGCTACCGGTGCCACCGGCCGTGCCGATTTCGCCGATGATCGCGAGAATGACGTCCTTCGCGGTCACGCCGTCGGGCAGTGCGCCGCTGACGTCGACCAGCATGTTCTTGGCCTTCTTCTGGATCAGCGTCTGGGTGGCGAGCACATGCTCGACTTCCGAGGTGCCGATCCCATGGGCCAGCGCCCCGAACGCACCATGCGTCGAGGTATGGCTATCGCCGCAGACGATGGTGGTGCCGGGAAGGGTGAAACCCTGCTCGGGGCCGACGACGTGAACGATGCCCTGCCGCTTATCGAGCTCGTTGAAATACTCGACGCCGAACTCGGCGGCGTTGCGCGCCAGCGTCTCGACCTGCACCTTGGAATCCGGATCATGGATCCCGAGACGGCGGTCCGACGTCGGAACGTTGTGATCGACGACGGCGAGCGTCTTTTCCGGCGCCCGCAGCTTGCGGCCGGACATCCGCAGGCCTTCGAAGGCCTGCGGGCTCGTCACTTCGTGGACGAGGTGGCGATCGATATACAACAGGCAGGTACCGTCCGGCGCCTGCTCGACGATGTGGTCATCGAAAATCTTGTCATAAAGGGTCTTCGGCATCGGGATTGTCTCCGGTTTTGGGGACTAGATAGCGCTCGCCGTGCCGATCGGCAAATGCGTCAACGGATCCAACGAAAAAAAGACCGGGCCTTTCGGGCCCGGCCACAAACAGTTGGGATCCGGTAAATGGCTCCCGATGACCAGTGAGGACAGCGGGAACATTTGCCAAGCTTATCCACTGTAACTGTATAACTGCAACAGGGAAAATTGACCGATTTTGTCGGCTTTCCGAATCACGTCGAAATATTGCGCGCCTTGGCAATGAGAAAATCGCGCAAGACCTGGACTTTCTTCGACGTTTTGAGTTCTTCCGGATAGACGAACAGAATGGGCAGCGACGGCGGGTCGACGTCGGTCAGCACCATCGCCAGATCGCCTTCCCCCTCGGTCAGGTAGTCCGGAATCATGCCGATGCCGATGCCGGCACGGATGGCGTACTTGATGGCGACGACGCTGTTGGCGCGCATGGCCGGACGGCGCGGTTCTTGTCCGGGCTCATGGCCTGCGGTTTCCAGCCACGTGATGGCGGGGAGGTGCGTCGCCAGGTCGCCCGAGTAGGAAATGATGCGGTGGGCATCCAGCTCTCCGAGCCCCCGCGGCGCTCCGAAGCGGCGGATGTACTGCGTCGAGGCGAAAGCGCGCACGCGCATCGTGAACAGGGGGCGCCGAATGAGGTCGTTGTTGTCCGGCTCCCGGGTCCATAGCGCGACGTCGGCCGCCCGCATCGAAATGTCGATCTGATCGTCGTTGAGGATCATTTCGACGCGGATCTCCGGATAGAGATCCATGAACTCCCGCAATCGCGGGGTCAGCCACACCGTGCCGAGACCTACCGGAGCTGCGATGCGTAGCTCGCCGGACGGCTGCGTCGTCGTATCGGCGAGCAACGTTGCCGCCGTCTGCAGCTTCGTCATGACCTCCGCGACGGTCCCGAACAGCAGTTCGCCCTGCTCGGTGAGCACCAGGCCGCGGGCATGACGATGGAACAGCGAAAGCCCAAGGTCCTTCTCGAGCGAAGAGACCTGACGGCTGACGGCCGACTGGCTCATGTGCAGCGCTTCGCCTGCGTGCGTAAAGCTGCCGGCGGCCGCGGCGGCATGAAAGATGCGAAGCTTGTCCCAGTCCACGTCAGTATCCCGTCAGTCCGCACAAAAACAGCCGAAGCATCGGTGCTTCGGCTGCTTGACTACTGCGTTGCAGTATAACGGGTTCTGCCCGCCGCGCAAAGCAGCGCCTCGTTGAAGTTCGTCAGTTGGCGAACAATCCGGTGATCGCCTCGGTCAACGGATCGGTCTGTTGCGTAACGCGCTGCTTCTTGCGGCGCTGGGTCGTGGCCGGCGGCGCATCGGGGTCGACTTCCGCGATCTGCGGCGGCGTCTCGAAGCGATACTGCTTGCCCGACAGTGCTGCCGCGATGCGCGGCTCGTAACCGTACACGTCTGCGAACGTGTTCAGCTTGCCGCTGTCATCGACGACGGCCGTGAAATACGTGTTGTGGACCCAGAACGGCTTGTCGATTTTCACTTCGTTGAGGCCGCCCATTCTGAAGCGTCCGTCCACTTCGTCGGCAGACCAGTTTTTGTCCTCGGCCAGCAGCAGCTCCGCGAACCGCACGGGGTCGTTCACGCGAATGCAGCCGTGACTGTAAGCGCGCATGTTCTGCTTGAAGAGATGCTTCGCGGTGGTGTCGTGCATGTAGACATCGTGCTTGTTGGGGAACAGAAACTTCACGATACCGAGCACGTTCTTCGGTCCGGACGGCTGGGTGAACTGGAAGCGGCGAATGTCGACGTTGTTCCAGTCGACGGAGTCCGGATTGACCGGCCGCCCGTTGTGCGAAACCTTCAGGTCATGGCGGCGCAGAACGGCGCTGGAGCTGCTCCCGCCACCGCCACCGAACAGATCCTCGAAGATGCCCATGCCGCCGCCGGACGAACGCCGAAGCTGCGGGGCAAGCTCTTTCTGTTTGATGCCGTCGGGAACGCCCCACTCGGGATGGAACACGATCGTTCTCATCTGAGCGGAAAACACCGGCGTCGTCCATTGCGGCAGACCCACCACGATCCGCTCCTCATAGACCTGCTTGCCGTCCTTGATGGCGCGCGTCTTGAACTCGGGAACGTTGTTCCAGACGTAGAATTTGCCCATGTCCGTGGGCAGCCAGCGCCAGCGCTCCATGTTGTTGACGATGCGCTGGATGTCGCGACCGGGGTCCGGCTTGCTCGACGCCTCGTCGCCATTGAGCGCCTGGCGGGTAGACTTGCCGATGAAGCCGTTTGCCTTGACGCCGTTCGCGCGCTGGAAGGCCATCACAGCCTCCTGTAGCGGCTCGTCGTAGATGGTCTCGTTGCCGGCCTCGGCCGTCACCTTCAGACGGCGGCGCAGCAGCGAGACGTCGGCGTGTTGCGCACCGGGTTTGATCACCTTGCCGGGCGGGATCTTCACCGCCAACGCTTCGTCCACCGGCTCGGCGGGCGCTGCAGGTTCGCGCAGCTTGATCAGCGCGTCACGCAGGCGCACGAACTGTTCGTGCTTGGGATGCAGGTCACGCAGGTAGGCGTCGGCGCTGGGGGCCTTGATCACCTCGTCCAGCACCAGCTTGGGATCCTTCAGCGTCGGCGTCATGTCCATCGCTGGGCTGATGGACAGCGGCGTCAACCGCCCGCCACGCGCTTCGCGTGCGTACTGCAGAACGGCGAGCGTCAGCGTCGCTTCCGCTTCGGCCAGTGCCGCGGGTGCGGCGTCGGCCGGTGCTGGCGGCAAGACGAACGCCGCCGTTTCCAGGCCCCAGTCATCGGCCTTGCGGATCTCGCCGATGGCCGCCTCGGCGGCAGCGGTAAATCCACCGCCGGACTTGACCCACAGCGGTCCTTCGGAGCGCGCGCCATAGAACGCCGCAGCCGCGTCGCGATCAGTTCCAGACGCCTTCGCGCCGAACGACTTGTCGTTAAGCTTCTCGCGCACGGCGATGACGATAGGATCGGCCGGCGGCGGCGCGGGTGGTGCTGCAGCTTCGCTCGGCGCGGCCGGGGGAGCTGCGGCAGCGGGATCGGTTGCGGCAGGTGACGGCGCAGCGGGCGATGCGGGCGCGGCCGTCGAGGCCGGCGGCGTTGCGGTATCAGCGGGCGGTGTTGTCGCCGGCGCGGCGGTTCCCGTGGCAGCAGGCGCATCCGGCGAGGTCGCCGGCGTTTCGGCCGATGGCGCGGGAATGCCTGGCGACGGATCGAGCGGCTCGCTGGGCGTGGCGGCAGGCGCCGGCTCTGTCGTCTCAGGCGTGGCGCTGGGCGACACACTGGGGGCCGGGCTGGGAGCAGGTGTCGTCGTCCCCGTTTCGGACGGCGTCGCTTGGGCGATCGCGCCATAGCCGCAGAACGTGGAAACCAGCACGGCCGAAATGAGTTGTGCCGCGGCCCGGCGCGCCAAAGTCATCAGATCAAGTCTCCCTGGGGCGAATCGCGACGCCCAACACCACATGCAGTCTATCATTTCTCTTGAGTTCGTGGCGTTTTCGTGCCGAAACCAGCGGCCACGGCGCAGTGTGGCGGCAGGCCCACACCCGCTTGGCCCGTCACCACGTTTCCGCCTGAATCCCGCCCGATAGCCACACTTTTGCGGCCCAGACCGAGCCATGACGCAACTTTGCCTGACCATCCCGGCCCTTTCTCCACCCGAAGGCGTTCGCCTCCTGTCGGATGCATTGGCCGTGGCCAAAATCGCCGCGGTGATCATCGTGCCCGTTGACGTCGGCGGGGTGATAGCGCCCGCCGCGGCGCTGCCGATCATCGCCGCCGCGCAGAAAGCGGGTGCTGCCGTCCTGATCCACGGCGACGCGCATCTCGCCCGCACGCTCAAGGCCGACGGCGTTCATTTGCCGTGGAGCTTGGACGTTCGGGCACTCGCCGAAGACGCGCGCGAGATCTTGGGGCAGGGCGGTATCGTCGGCGCGGAGGCGGGTACGTCGCGGCATTCCGCTATGGAATTGGGCGAGTTCGGCGTCGACTATGTCGCGTTCGCTTCCGCCCTTCAGTCGGACGGCGGCGAAACGGGCGATGTCCGCCACGATCTCGTCTCCTGGTGGGCCGATATCTTCGAGGTGCCGGTCGTCGCGCTCGGCGTATTGGGTAGCGATGACGCCGTTGCCTTGGCTGAAGCGCAGGCAGAGTTCGTCGGCGTGACCCTGCCGGTGGGGGAGGATGCCGTAGCGCGCCTCGCGGAGATCGCCGCCGCCCTGGGCGCAACCGCGCCCAAAGCAGCGTGAGTCCAAAGTAAGGAAGAGCCTGTGAACGTTCGATACCTCGCTCTGGGTCTAGGTCTGGCCGTCTGCGTCGGCGCGGGCGCAACGCTCGTGATGATGGGTGCCATTCCCGGCCTGGATGACGGCGGCACGCCGTTCCCGGACATGCAGGTCGAGATGAGCAAGGAGCCCCCCGAGATCACGGCGGGCGAATTGCAGGGCGCAGCCTATGCCGCCTTCGAAGAGGGCAAGTTTCTGACCGCGCTGTCGCTGGCACAGGACGCTGCCGCGAAGGGCGATCCGCAGGCCTACACGCTGATCGGCCGCATCTACGCCGAAGGCGCCGGCGTCTCGCAGGATCACGCCAAGGCCGCCGAGGCTTACGGCCACGCGGCCGAACGCGGCGATGTTTCGGCCATGGTGTCGCTCGCGGTGATGCTGGCCTCGGGCAAAGGCGTGGAGAAGAACCGCGACAAGGCGGCCGAGCTGTTCGAGCGCGCCGCGCGCACCGGCGATCCACTCGCAAATTACAACCTGGGTCTGCTGTTCCTGCGTGGGGACGGCAAGCCGGAGAACCCGCATCGTGCCTTCCAGCACATCCGCTACGCGGCGGAGAAGGACATCCCGTCGGCGCAGTACGATCTCGCGGCGCTCTATCAGTCCGGCAACGGCGTCCCCAACGACGCGCTGGAAGCGGCCAACTGGATGTCGAAGGCGGCCGCCAGCGGATTGACGGAAGCCGAATACGACTATGCCGTGATGCTGCTGCGCGGCCAGGGCCTCAAGCGCGACGAGTCCAAGGCGGTG